>JANMDX010000338.1:0-9562 GCA_031376505.1 Acidobacteriota bacterium | reverse complement strand
ACCGGCGCGCAGCTCTGGTCGGCGTATCTCTCGGGCGGCGTGCAGTCGCCGTCGGCACCCGGACCGGCCCTGATCGCCGGCGCGCAGGTGGTTGCCGCCCATGGCCGGGGTCTGGCGAGCCTCTCACTGGCGACGGGTGCGGTCGACACTGCATGGAACCCGCAGGTGTCGCCGACCGCGATGGCGCTCTCGGGCTCGACGCTGTATCTCGGCGGGGGGTTCTCGACGGTGACCGGTCAACCTCGTCTACGGCTCGCGGCCATCGACGTGAACACGGCCGCGCTGTTGCCGTGGAATCCCGGAGCGACCGAGGCTGTGTCCAGCCTGGCGGTGTCGAGCACGGGCTCGGTGTTCGCGAGCGGCGAGTTTCTCGCCGTTGGCGGCGTGGCGCGCCATCACCTCGCGGAAATCGACAGCGCGGGCACCGTGACGCCTTGGATTGCCGACGCTCGGCCAGAGGCGGCAATGCTCACGTCGTCGGGCGTGGGCACGCTGATCGTGTCGGGTTCTCTCACGGCGCGCGGCAACGTCGCGCGCACCGGTCTGGCGGCATTCGATCTCACGACCGGCGCGCTGCTGCCGTGGGCGCCCGTGACCGTGGAGCCGGTGCGCTTTCTGGCCGCGACGGCCGGACGTGTCTACGTGGGGCTGAGTGGTTCGCTGGCGGTGATGGACCCCACCACGGGCACGCAACTCACGCTCTATCCCAGCACCGTCGGCCTGTTCGCGCACGACCCGTGGATCTATTGGGCCACATCGTCGTCGGGCGGCCCGTCGACCGTGCAGCGCGCGGCCCTCGCCACCGGTGTCGTCGACGTGATGTGGCGGCCCACGGCGTTCGTGCCCGAGGCGGTGACGCAGGATGGCACGACGCTCTACTTCGCCAGCACCACGGCTGGGCTCGCCGCCATCGATACCCGCACGGCCCGCACCATCTGGACGAATGTAGGCGCGACTTCGCTCCAGGTGGCAGTGAGCGGCGACGCACTGTTCATTGCCAGCAACCTGTTCACGATCATGATCGTCGACGCCCGCACGGGCGCGTCGATCGGAAGTTGGCCTGGCGCGTCAGCCAGAGCGCTGACTGTGGCGGATGGTCGCGTCGTGGCCGGAACCTTCGGCGGCTTCTCCGGCAACGCCGCGCTCCGCGCTTACGCGTTCGACGGCCAGCCCGCGGCCTGGACCCCGGCGATCGCCTCAGGGAACGTGAGCGCGCTCGTAACGGCCGGTGACCTGCTCGTCGTGGGCGGGGACCTGAGCACGCGCACGCCGCAGGCCCTGCGCGGACTCGCGGTCTACCCGCTCGGTGGTGCGAGGGCGCCCGCGAATCTGCGTGCGCGGCCGAAAGGGCCGGCGATGGAGTTCACCTGGGACGCCCCGGCGGCATCGCCGGCCGGCTACGTACTCGAAGCGGGGATCGTATCGTGGCAGACGCTGGGCACACTGCCGCTCGGCAACCTCACGTCCTTCAGTGTCGAGGTGCCGCCCGGCACGTTCTACGTGCGGGTGCGGACGTCGGGCGTCGCGGGCGGTGGCGCAGAAGAGGTGACCAACGAGGTGCTCGTGCGCGGCGGCTGCACCGCGCCTCCACCGCCGCCGACGGCTTTCAACGCGGCGGTGAACGGCTCGGCGCTCACGCTGACCTGGAACGCGCCCGGCGTGCCCGTGTCGGCCTACACACTCAGAGCCGGGTCGGCTACAGGTCTCAGCAACGTGGCGACGCTGCCCCTGCCCGGCGGGCTGACATCGGTCGCGGGCGCGGTGCCGCCAGGCACCTACTTCATGCGTCTCACTGCATCGAACGGGTGCGGCACAAGCCCGCCGGCGAGCGAGCTGTTTGTGACCATCGGCGCGTCAGACGCGACGCCCGCGGCGCCTTTCGGCCTGCGGTTCGTGCGCCTCGGAGGGTTCCGTCCCGTGCTGCAGTGGACGGCCCCGGCGGGCACGGTCACCGGATACCAGATCGAGGTCGGGTCCGACGTGGGTCTCTCGGACCTGGCCACCGTGTCGTATGGTGCGTTTCCCCAATACCCGTTGCCGTTCATCGTGCCGGCGGGCACGTATCTCGTGCGCGTGCGGGCCGTGAACGACGCTGGTGTCGGGCCGCCGACGGCCGACCTCGTCTTGACGTTCCCCTGAGCTGCGGTCCGCCGGTGCTGGACGAATGTCCGGGCGCGGATGACAATGTCGTCGTGAACGCTCCGAGCGCGCCCGCACTCGACGTCGTACCGGTGCGAACGGGCTCCGACGTGCAGCGGCCGTTTGCGCCCATTGCCATCGCCGTGATCGTCGCGGTGGCCCTGCGCTTGGCCGTGTCGTGGGTCGCGAGCGATGCCCCGGCCGTGGCCGACATGGAGCAGTATCACGCCCGAGCGGTACACCTGCTGCAGCACCGCGGCTTCGGGCCCGATGCGCTGCGAGGTCCAGGCTATCCCCTCCTTCTCGCCGGCGCGTACGCGACCCTGGGCGAGTCCTACTGGTCGGCGCGCGTGTTCAACGCCGTGGCGGGAGGCGTGCTCGTATTCCTGACGGCGGTGCTTGCGCGAGCACTCGGGAGTCCTTGGGCGTGGGTCGCAGCCATGTTCGTCGCGGTCTATCCAGGGCTCGTGCTGTCGTCGATCTACTTGATGCCCGACAGTTTTTTCGCGGTGTGGGTCGTTGGGTGTCTTGCCTCGCTGCATCGGCGGCCGCTGGGATGGGCGGCCCTGGCCGGTGGCCTGGCCGGTGCGGCCATGCTGACGCGCTCGTTGGGGATACTGCTGGTGCCGACGGCCGCCGCCGTCTGGGTCTTCGCATGGGCGCGAGGAGACGTGTCGTGGCGGCAGGTGGCGGCGAGAGCCGCGCTCTTTGTGGCGGTGTGCGCGCTCGTGATCGCCCCGTGGCTCAACTTCACGGCGGGCGTTACCGGACGCCCCCTGTTGGATTCCACGAGCGGCTTCAACGCGTTGGTTGGCAGCAACCCGCGCGCCACGGGCCGTCTCGAGATGCGCGACAACGAGTGGTTGATGGAGACGTATGTGCGGGGGGCCACAAGGCCGACGCCGACGCCCGAGCGTTCCGTGCGGCCCTAGCCTGGGCCGCCGACCACCCAGGCCGGTGGGCCCGCCTGGGTATTACCAAGGTCGCGAATCTGTGGGGGCTTGAAGGCCGCGAGCACAGCGCGTTGTACTCACGCAACTACTTCGGGCAGCGGCACGAGTCGACGGTGTGGGTCTGGGGCGGCGCGCTTCTGGCGAGCTTTCCGCTTCTGGTCGTGGCGGCGTTGGCCGGCGCACTTGGGCTCGGCCCGGGCTGGACGGCGCCCAGAGTGTCTGTGGCGGCTGCCATCCTCATCACTACCGTCCTCCACGTCTTGAGCTTCGGCGAGAGTCGCTTTCACCTGCCGCTCGTGCCGCTGCTCGCGATCCTCGCGTCGGGCGGATGGCCGTCGTCGCAACGGGTGTCCCGGCCGCAGGCCGTCGCTGCGATCGTCGCGCTTCTGTTCCTTGGATGGGGATGGACCCAGCAGTTGCCGGAACTCCGGCAGCGACTGGACACGCTGGTCGGCCCGAACGGGTCGTCGAGCGTGATTGAGTACTGAGCGGCTGGCGGCTGCCGGCCGAGGAGCGGATCCGCGAGTTGGCTCGATCTGCCCGGCGCAGCTAGTACGCCGGCGCGACGCGCTTTAGCGCGCAATCGGCCGCAGGCGCGGGGTGCGAGCCGTTGACCATGGCTGGATACGCCAGCTCCGCCATCAGCGCGTAGCCGCGATCGCTTGGATGAAACCCGTCGCTCGAGAAGCTGCCGGCTTCCAGGATGCGCGCGTCGCAGAGCAGGTCCACCACGAACGTGTTCGGGCCCACCAGCGCGTTCACCCGCTCGCTCATGCCCACCGCGATGCGCTGCATCACGCCGCGCTCGACGGCCGAGTTACGCAGGAGATAGGGCGCGCCGGCCAGGTTGGGCAAGTTGAGCAGCACCACTTTGGTGTTGGGCGCCCGCTGCCGCGCCGCGCGCACCACCGCACCAAGATCGTCGCCCCACTGGCGCACCTGTTGGTCGATGAAGCCCCGCACGTCGTCGCCGGCCAACTGCGCCTGTACCACCTGCCCGATGGTATTGGCGTCGTTGCCACCGGCAAACACGGTTACGACCGTGCTCGAGGTGGAGGTAAAAGGTGCCTGGTTCGTCAGGAAATTGCCGGGGTAGGTGCGGCCAACGCGGCGGCCCAGTGCCTCAATGGCCGGGCTCAGCACCGAGCCGGGCACGGCCAGGTTCAGCAGGGTGGCCGAGCCGCCTTGCTGCAGACGGCGGAAGAGCACCTGCACCCAACCCGTGCCGTTTGGGCAATTGAGGTCAAAGGGCGCACAGACCACGGCAGAGCCCACGCCCAGGGCGTCGCTGGCGCCGATGGACGTGTAGCTGACGGTGGCGCTGCCAGCGCCTCCGCCGCCCGTTGGTGAGGGCGAGGTTGGCGAGTCGGGCGACTGGCTGCACGCGGCGGCTCCAAGCCACAGAGCGGCGCTGACGGCAAGTCGCAGTGGTCGCGTCATAGCTGGATCTCTTTGCAAGGATGATGCCCGATGCGCGGGCCGAAGTCTCGGGTAGTGTTTCGGCTTGGAACCCCGTCGCCATTACAATGCGTCACTACCGGCGACCAATGACGTCACCTCTCCCCCGACCCTGGACGCGTTTCTACGACCCGGCCACCGCGCAGGATCTCGCGCCGCTGCGCTGGCCGACGGTTGCCGATCTGGTGCGCGAGGCCGCCGCGAAGTACTCGACGCACGAGGCCTTTACGCTGCTCCTGCCCAACGGCACGCGCGGCACGCTCACTTTTGCGGAGGTCGATCGCCTGTCGGATGCCTTGGCCGTGTATCTGCGCGAGGTGGCGGGCTTTGCGGCGGGCGACCGGCTGGCGGTGCAGATGCCCAACTGTCTGGCCTATCCGCTCGTGGTCTTCGGCGCGCTCAAGGCCGGGCTCGTGATGGTGAACACGAACCCCCTCTACACCGCGCCCGAGATGGAGCACCAGTTTGCCGACAGCGGCGCGACCGGGCTCGTCGTGATCGACCTCTTTGCCGACAAGGTCGCGAGGGTCCTGCCGAAGACGTCGATTCGCACGGTGGTCGTCGTGACGATTGCCGACTTGCTGCCGTGGCTCTCACGCACGCTGGTGCGCACGGTGCAGCGCTACGTGAAGAAGCAGGTGCCGCCGGCCCCCTTCCCGCACATCTCGTTCGAACGGGCCTTGGCGCAGGGCCGCGCGAAGCTCGATTCCGGCGCCGACCCGCGGATCTATCTGCAGGGCGCCGGCCACGACCGCGTGGCGACGCTGCAGTACACCGGCGGCACCACCGGCGTGAGCAAGGGCGCGGTGCTCACCGAAGGCAACCTGCTCGCCAACATCATTCAGTGCATCGAGGTGTGGAAGCCGGGCGTCATCGAAGGCGAGGAAACCGTCATCACGGCGCTGCCGCTGTATCACATCTTCGCGTTCACGGCGAATCTGATGGTGTTCTTCGTGTTCGGCGGACGCAACATCCTCATCCCCAGTCCGCGGCCGCTCGCCAATCTGAAGCAGGCGCTCACGACCGAAGGCGCCACCTGGCTCACCGGCGTGAACACGCTCTTTGCCGGTCTGATGCACGAGCCGTGGTTCCAGCAGCACACCGGCTTCACGCTGAAGGGCACGGTGGCTGGCGGCATGGCGCTCGTGCCGGCGGTGGCCACGCGGTGGGAGGCGATGACGAAGACGCCGATCTATCAGGGCTACGGCCTGACCGAGACGTCGCCGGTCGTGTCGCTCGTGCCGTTCCATCGCAACAAGCGCGACTCGATTGGCGCGCCCGTGCCCGGCACCGACGTGCGCATCGTGGATGCGGAAGGCGGCGACGTGGTTCCGGGCGAGGCCGGCGAGCTGCTTGTGAAAGGCCCGCAGGTGATGGCCGGCTACTGGCAGCGTCCCGACGAGACAGCCCGCGTCTTCAAGGACGGCTGGCTCTCGACCGGGGATGTCGCGACGGCCGACGAGGACGGCTACCTCTACATCGTCGATCGCAAGAAGGACATGATCCTCGTAAGTGGATTCAACGTGTATCCCAACGAAGTCGAAGCGGTGCTGGCCTCGCACCCCGGCGTGGCGGAGGTCGCCGTGATCGGCACGCCCGACGAGACCTCGGGCGAGAAGGTATGCGCGTTTGTGGTGCGACGCGACCCGGCGCTGACCGAGGCCGCGCTGCGCGACTTCTGCCGTGAGTCGCTCACCGCCTACAAAGTGCCGCGCGTCGTGACGTTCCGCGACGACCTGCCGAAATCGCCCGTGGGCAAGGTGCTGCGCAAAGACCTGCGCGACCTGGCCGCGCCGCGCTAGTTCGAGGTCGAGCCGTTACGCCATGGATCCTGTGTGTCACACCCTCACCGGCCTGGCGATGGGCCATGCCGGGCTCAAGCGCCGGACGCCGCTGGCCCTTGCAACGCTGGCGCTCGCGGCCAACGCGCCGGACATCGACATTGGCGTGCTCGCGACGAGCACCCTGCAGGTGTCGTTTCGCCGCGGCTGGACGCATGGGCCGCCGGCCATGGTGCTGCTGCCGTTGGCGCTCACGGCGCTCGTCATCGCCTACGACCGGGTCGTGCGACAGCGGCGCCAGCCGGCGCCCGCGCCCGTGGTGCCGGTCCAGGTCTTGTGGCTCGCGGCCCTCGGCACGTGGTCCCATCCACTGCTCGACTACATGAACAGCTACGGCATCCGCTTGCTCATGCCGTTCTCGGGCCGGTGGTTCTACGGCGACGCGCTCTACATCGTCGACCCGTGGATGTATCTCTTGCTTGGCGCTGGCGTAGTGTGGGCGTGGCGCGCCCGCCACAGGGCCGACGGAGGCACGCGCGGCGTGCGGGTGGCCTTGGGGGCTGCGGCGCTCTACGTGGTCTTGATGTACGGCTCGAATATCTGGGCACGGGCGGAGGTGCAGGCTGGGCTCGCGCGGGCCGGGCGCGCCGACGCGACGTTCATGGTCACGCCGGTGGCGGTCAATCCCTTTCAGCGGGAAGTGCTGGTGGACCTTGGCGACCGCTACGAGAAGGGCTTTCTGTCGTTCTCGCCGTCTCCTCACTTCCGTCCCGCCGGATACGGCGTCGACAAGCACAACGACCATTCCGCCGCGGTGGCGGCGGCGGCCACCGCACGCGGCCGCCAGTTTCTCGCCTGGTCACGCTTCCCGTTCTTTGTCGTCGCGGCCTCAGCAACGGGCCACACCGTGACCCTGAACGACGCCCGGTACTCCGGTCCGTCGGGCGCCGACGGCTGGGCGGGCGTGGTCGTCGAAGTCCCGTGACCAGGCCCGCATAGAATAGGGCGCATGCAGGTGATGTCCAGGTGGGTGGTCGTGCTCGCGCTGGTGTGCAGCGTGCCGGCGACGCTTCGGGGCTGGGGCTTCGAGGCGCACAAGCACGTGGCCGACCGCATGATTGCACTGCTGCCGGAGGCGATCCGGCCGCTCTTCGAGGCCCGCCGCGCCTTCATCGTGGAGCGTTCGGTCGACCCCGACCTGTGGCGCAACGTCGGGTGGGACACCGAACCGCCGAATCACTTCCTGGATCTCGACGCCGAGCCGTACGGCGCGTATCCGTTTGACGCGCTCCCGCGCGAGTACGACAAGGCCGTGGAAAAGTTCGGCAGAGACGTCGTGGAGCGCGAAGGCACGCTGCCGTGGCGGGTCGCGGAATTCTACGGCAGGCTCGAGCGCGAATTCGCCGCGCTGGCGCGTCCGTCGCCCTCGCCCTACACGCTCGACAACATCGTGCTCTTCTCGGCCGTGCTGGCGCACTACGTGAGCGACGGCCACGTGCCGCTCCACGCCGTGAAAAACTACGACGGCCAGCTCACCGGCCAGCCCGGCGCGCACGGACGCTTCGAGTCGGACGTGTTCGAGCGCTATGTCGCGCAACTGCGCGTGAGGCCCACGCCGCGGCCGGCGGTGCTCGATCCACGCGCGGCGATGTTCCAGATTCTGCTCGACTCGAACCGGCTCGCCGAGTCGATGCTGGCCGCCGACCGCCGGGCGGCGACCGGACGCGAGTACTACGACGAGGGCTTCTACGAGGCGTTCAAGACCGACGCGCTGCCGGTGGTCGATCGGCGAATCGCCGACTCGACTGCCGCCACCGCGGCCTTCATCACCGGAGCGTGGGAACGGGCGGGGAAGCCGGCCGTGCCCCTCACCCTCACGCGCGGGCCCCGCCGCGTGCCCAAGGCGCCAGCGCCGGCGAAGTAGGGCGCGAACTCTGGCGTCCGGTCTCGCGTCCCACCATCATGCACGTGTTCCTGATCCCGATTGGCGCCGATGAATACGAGCCGTACTTCGAGGCGGTCGAGGGGGCCGAGGACGCGACCGACGACGGCGCTGGCTGGCTGAGCCGCCAGCGGCGCAAGTTGGCCGAGATGCTGCGCGAGGCCGAGGCCGAGCGGCACCGCCGTCACGATCCGGCGGCCGATGCCGCCGACGGCAGTCTGGTGCGTTGGCGCCGGAAGATGATGCGGTGGATCGTGGAGCGGGCGGCCGAGCAGCGCCTGCTGTGGCATCTTCGTACCGCCACCAGCGCAACGCTGGCCGTGCCGAGCGACCTGGCGGCCGACCGCGCGATGGAGATTCTGCGTCTGGGCTTCAAACGGGACGGCGATCGGCACTTCCGCTGGTTCCTGGTCAACCTCGTGGGTCTGATCGCGTCCATTGCCACGATCCTCGTGCCGGGGCCCAACGTGCTCGGCTACTACTTCACCTTCACTACCGTGGGGCACCTGCTGGCGTGGCGCGGTGCCCGGCAGGGGCAGCACCGGGTGCAGTGGCACGTCGAATCGAGTGCCCCGCTGACCGACGTGCGTGCGGCGCTGTCGATGTCGTCGCCTGCCAAAGAGGACCACCTGCACGACGTGGCCGCCCGGCTTGGCCTGCGGCACCTGGCCACGTTCGTAGCGCGCCTGGCCATTCCGCCTGCGTGATAGGCTGGCCACCGTGACTCTGCAGCAGCTGGCCGAGCGCATCGGCGCTCGTCTCGAAGGCGACGGCACCCTCGACGTGGCGCGCGTGGCCGGACTCGACACGGCCGGCCCCGGCGACGTCACGTTCCTGGCCAACGAGAAGTACGCCGCCGAGGTTGCGGCCACCAAGGCCACGGCGGTGATCCTGGGCGCCGCAGGTCACTTGGCGCCGTGCGCGGTGCTGCGAGTGGACAACCCGTATCTGGCGTTTGCACGCGCGGCCGCGGCCCTGGCCCCGCCGTCAGTGCTGCCCACAGCCGTGCATCCATCGGCGATCATCGGCGAGGGAGTGGTGCTCGGTGCCGGTGTAGGCATCGGTCCACTCGCGGTGCTCGGTCGGGGTGTGCGCATTGGCGCGCGCACCGCGATTGAGGCACACGCCGTCATCGGCGCCGACGCCGTCGTCGGTGCTGACTGCGTGATCCACGCGCACGTCTCGATTCGCGAGCGCTGCCAGCTCGGCGACCGCGTGGTGATCCAGAACGGCGCCGTGATTGGCGCCGACGGATTCGGCTTTGCCCATCATCCCGACGGCACGCACGA
>JANMDX010000330.1:0-28937 GCA_031376505.1 Acidobacteriota bacterium | reverse complement strand
CGCACATGCGGCGCTTCAACGCCGCCGTGCCGCAGCTCACCGTGTGGGACGATCACGAGGTGCGCGACAACTGGTACCCCGAGCGGCGCCAGGACGACGACGGGCGTTTCGCGATCAAGTCGGTGGCGCTGCAGGCCGCGCATGCACGCCAGGCCTGTATCGAGTACACCCCGTTGCCGATCGACGGCGTGGATCCTGAGCGGCTCTATCGGTCGGTGCGCTATGGCCCGGTCGAGGTGTTCCTGCTCGACCTGCGCAGTTACCGTGGCTCCAACAGCGAGAACCGGCAGGCCGTCATGTCGGAGGCCACGGCGCACCTGGGCGCCGCCCAACTGGCGTGGCTCAAGCGGGCGCTGGTGGCCAGCACCGCGCGCTGGAAGGTCATGGCGAGCAGCCTGCCGATTGGCCTGGTCGTGCGCGACTTTCCGTCGTTCTTCGAGGCCGTCGCCCAGGGGGACGCTGGGGGGCCGCTTGGGCGCGAACTCGAGATCGCGGATCTGCTCCGCTTCATCCGCGACGAGAAGGTCGACAACGTCGTGTGGATCACGGGCGATGTGCACTACGCCGCCGCCCATCACTACGACCCGTCGCGGGCGCGCTTCACCGAGTTCGATCCGTTCTGGGAGTTCGTGGCCGGGCCCCTGCACGCCGGCACCTTCGGCCCCAACGCGCTCGACCCGACGTTTGGTCCCGAGGTGCGGTTCCTGGGTATTCCTGACGGCATGAAGCCGAATCGTCCGCCGAGCGACGGCTTGCAGTTTTTTGGCCGTCTGGTCGTCGACGCAAAGACCGACGCGCTGCGCGCCAGCCTGCACAACCGCGATGGTCGCGAGCTCTACGCCGTGACCCTGCCGCCCGGTCGTCGATGACGCCCGGTGCAACGGCGCTGCTGAACTACCTCGCCTACCAGGCCGGCTGGTTCGCCTCCGTGGTGGGCGCCGGTCGGCAGCAGGGCGAGGCCGGGGCGCTCCTGGCCGGGGCGCTCATCGCCGCCCACCTGGCGCTGACGCGCGAACGCGGCCCGGAGCTGCGTGTGATCGCGGTCGCGACCATCACCGGGCTCCTGGTCGAGACCTGGCAGCTGCAATCGGGCACCTACCGCACGTTATCGGGCGCCGGCGTGACGACCGTGCCCCCGCTGTGGCTGCTGGCCCTCTGGGCGCAGTTTGCCACCACCTTCCGCTACAGTTTCCGCCGCGTGCTGGCGCGGCCGATCGCCGCGATGCTTTTTGGCGCGCTCGGTGGGCCGCTGGCGTTCCTGGCAGGGGAGCGCCTGTGCGCCGTGGCGCTGACGACGCCGCTCTGGCCGGGGCTGGTGCGCCTTGCGATCGGCTGGAGCGCGGCGCTGGCGCTGTTTGCGTGGGTCGCGCGGATGCCGATCGACGCTCCGGCGCCGCGCTATCGGAACGTCTTCGGCGGTTGAGCCGCGGCCGCCAGGACTCATCGCGGCGGCGTGCCGCGCAGCAGCGCGGCGACTTCATCAACCAGCACGCTGCGAGTGACCGGCTTGTGCAGCAGGGTCGCGTTGGGACCCGTCGCCGCGCCAGCCTCGAGCTGCTCGGCGTAACCCGACACGTAGATCACCTTGATGCCTGGGCGCCGCGCGCGCAGGGCACTGGCCAGCGCCGGCCCGCTCACGTTCGGCATCACGACGTCGGTGATGACCAGGTCGATGTCCCCGCACCGGGCGTCGAAGAGCTCGAGCGCGTCCCGGCCGTCGACGGCTTCGATGACGGCGTAGCCGGCGTTGCCGAGGAAGCGCGAGAACAGACTCCGCACTTCCGGGTCGTCCTCGACCAGCAGAATGGTCGTGCCGGTGAGCGGAGGGGGCGAGTCCACGAGCGGGTCGTGGCGCAGACGGCGCGGGCCCACCGGGGCGTCGACGGCCGGCAGCAAGACGTGCACCGCGGTACCCGCGCCGGGCGCCGTGTCGATCCAGGTGTAGCCGCCGCTCTGCTTCACGATCCCGTAGACCATCGACAGCCCAAGCCCGCTGCCCTTCATGCTGTCCTTGGTCGTGAAGAACGGCTCGAACGCCTGGGTCGCGGTGTCTTCGTCCATGCCGCAGCCGGTGTCCCGGACCGAGAGCAGCACCCAGGAGCCCTCGGGCACCCGAACCGGCAGCGAGGGGTTCGCCCACGCCTCGTGGAGCTCGAAGTTCGTGCTACTGATGTCGAGCGTGCCGCCGGTGGCCATGGCGTCGCGCGCGTTGATGGCCAGGTTCAAGACGACTTGCTCGATCTGGCCGGGATCGACCATCACGGGCCGCAGGTCGGGGGCAAGTCTGCATACGAGCTGCACGTCTTCGCCGATGACCCGCGTCAGCATGTGCTCGAGGGTCACGACGGTCACGTTGAGGTCGAGCACCTCGGGCATCAGCAGCTGACGGCGTCCAAACGCCAACAGCTGGCGGGTGAGGGACGCGGCCCGATCGGTCGCGGTCTGAATGCTGCCGACCAGCCGCCGCCGTCCGGACGGGTCGAGCGCCTCGCCGGCGAGGGCTTCGGCATGGCCGCTGATGACTTGAAGCAGGTTGTTGAAGTCGTGCGCGACGCCGCCCGCCAGGCGTCCCAGCGCGCCGATCTTCTGTGACCGCCGCAGCTGCTCGGTAAGGTCCTTGTTGTCCTGGAGCGCCTGTTCCAGACGACGACGGTCCGAGGCGTCCCGAATCGTCGCGACGGATCTGCCGACCGGACCGAGGGGAGAGACGCTGACGTCAACGAAGACCTCGGTCCCGTCAGCGCGCCGGCCCGTGGCCTCGCGGAGCGGTGTCGGACTGGGCGGCGCGAGGGGCGCGGTCGGGGGGGCGGAGTCAGGCGGCGGCGTCGTGACCCAGGCGTCGAGCGGAGTCCCAATCAGGTCGCGCTCGGGCCTGTCGAGCAGGCGTTCGAGGGCCGGGTTGGCCCATTCGATCTTCCCGTCGGCGTCGATCACGGCGATGGCCTCGCCGATGGCCTCGAGCGGCACGAGGGGTCCGCCGACACCGGCCGGCACGCGCCGGGGACGCAGTGGGCCGGACAAGGCGCCTTCGACAGCCACCTCTTCGTCGCCGGGGTCGGACTCGAACCGCCAGGCGCGTTCGGAAGGGGTCATGCTCCGCCCGCCGGCTGGTCCTCGTGGGGCCGGCACAGGGGGAGCCTCAGCGCCGCCGCGTCTCCGGCGCGGCCTCTGCCTGTTCCAGGTTGGATGATCACCACGTCCCGGTCGGGAGATCGGCACGGCGACGGCGAACTTGAATTGCGGTGCCTACCCCGTCACGACGGGCCGGGCGGGGAGGCCACGCTCTGGGGCAGGAGCGTCGCCACCTGCCGCAGCAGGGCCATGCGCGTGACCGGCTTCTGCAGGTAGGCGAGCCCAGCGGGTGGGCCGCCGTCCAATGCAAGCTGGTCGGCATGGCCCGAGACAAAGAGGATCTTCAGCCGGGGACTGCGGGCGCGCAGCGAGGCCGCCAGCACGGGACCGCTCGTGTTCGGCATCACGACGTCGGTCATCAGCACATCGATGTCCCGGTGGCGAGCGTCGAAGGCCTCCACCGCCGCCCGGCCGTCGGCCGCTTCCAGCACGTCGTAGCCGGCCTGGCGCAGAAACGTCGAGAAGAGGGCGCGCACCTCCGGATCGTCCTCGACCAGCAGGATGGTGCCGTGGCGCACGGGCAGTGCCTGGGGCTGCGCCTCGTCACCCGCGGTTGCGGCTGGCGCCGCATCTGGGACGGCCGGCAGCAATACATGCACGGACGCGCCCGTGCCAGGGACCGAGTCAATCCACGTGAAGCCGCCGCTTTGTTTCACGATGCCGTAGACCATCGAGAGCCCGAGGCCGCTGCCGTGGGTCGCGTCCTTGGTCGTGAAGAACGGCTCGAACGCCTGCGCGGCGGTGTGCTGGTCCATGCCGGCGCCGGTATCGCGTACGGTCACGAGCACCCACGCTCCCGGCGGTACCGTTGCAGGCATTGAGGGCGTCGTCCACGGAGCCACGCGCGTGACGTTGGCTGTCGAGATCTCGAGCATGCCGCCGTCAGGCATGGCGTCCCGGGCGTTCAAGACGAGATTGAGCAGCACCTGTTCGATCTGGCCCGGATCAACCCGCACTGCCGACACGGCTGGCGCCAGCACGCTGACACACCGGATGTGCTCGCCAATCAGACGGCTGGCCAGGCGTTCCATCGTGCGCACGGTCACGTTGAGGTCGACGACTTCGGGCACGAGCACCTGGCGGCGCCCGAACGCGAGCAACTGGCGGGTGAGCGACGCTGCGCGATCGGTGGCCCCCCGGATGGTGCGCACCAGCCGCCGCCGGGCGGCCCCGTCGAGGCCCTCGGCGCCGAGCGCCTCCGCGTAGCCGCCGATCACCTGCAAGAGATTGTTGAAGTCGTGCGCCACGCCGCCCGCCAGGCGGCCCAGGGCGCCGACCTTCTGAGACCGCCGGAGCTGTTCGGTCAGGTCGTGGATCTGGCGGCTGGCGCGTTCCGCGCAGGTGCGGTCGGTGTCGTCGTGCACGGTCGTGACGAATACCTCGGTCGCGTCGAGTCGGACGGCGGCGGCGGACAGGGTGGCGGGGAACACAGAGCCGTCGGCGCGTCGCGCCGTCACCGACGACCAAGCCGGCGGCGGGGCCGCCATGCCGCCCTCGCGAGGTACGAGCCAGGTCGTGAGCGACTGGCCGACGAGCGCTGCCATCGCCACGCCGAGCGTGTCGGCGAGGGCGTGATTGGCCATCAGGATGCGACCGGCGGCGTCGGTGACGGCGACCCCTTCGCGCACTGCATCGAGAAGCAGCCGGGCGGGCCCGTCCGCCAAGACCGAGCGGGCCTCGGACGCGGCGCCACCGTGCGCAGGCTCACTCCGCGGCGCCAGCCTCACCATCGAGACCAACGCGCGATCCCCGCCGACCGCCCTCGTGGCCGCGCCGCGATGGACGCCGACTGCCATCGGCTCTCTTGAGCGGCCCGGCCATGGGGGTGTCACTCGTCCCTCAGTCCTGGAACATGCTTTCGGTGGAACGTACCTGTTCGTCCACGTCGGCCACCAAGTCGTCCGCTTCGCTGACGAGCGTGACGCGCTGGGCGAGCGCCAGCGGCAGCACGAGGTCGTCGATGGCTGGCGGGGTCTGGCGCTCCGCGTCGCCTGGCGGCGTGACCCAGAAGCCCATCCACTCGGCGAGACGGCACGCCACGCCGACCCGCGCGAGCATCTCGGTGGGTCCCACAGCCGCGGGATTGTGATGGTGCAGCGCGATGTCCTGGAACACCTGCGGCAGCAGCAGCTGCTGGGTGAACCAGTGCCCCGCTTCGCAGTGGTCCATGCCGAGCAGCTCGCGCTCGAGCGCCAGCAGCTCCTCTCCGCGCGCGTCGGCGGCGTCGAGGAACGCGGGGTACTGGGTGGGGTGCGCCACGATCAGCGCCAGACGTCCAATGTCGTGCAGCAAGCCTGCCGAATAGGCGTCGGCGGCGTTGCCGCCCAGCCGGAGCGCGATCTGCTCCGAGGTGGCCGCGCACGCCAGGTTGTGGCGCCAGCACCGTAGCACCGCGGGGTGTCGCAGAGCCGATCCCAGATAGCGGCGCAGGCCGATTGTGGCGGCCAGCGCCCGGATCCGCCCGGTGCCGAGCAGCGTCGTGGCATGGTGAATGCTCGTCACCTCGCCGCGCACGCTGTAGTAGGCGGTGTTGGCCGCGCGCAGGACTTCGGCGGCAATGGTGACGTCGACCGCGATGGTGGCCGCCACCTCGCTCAGGGCAATGTCCTCTTTGGCCAACAGGCCCAGCAGCTTGACGGCGGCGCTCGGAATGGGCGGCAGTTCGCAGTTCTTGCGGAGCAGCCGCGCCTTGGCGGGAGGCGGCTCGGGGCCGAGGTCGACGGTGAGATGGTCCGATGGTCCGTGGCTGTGCACCGTATCCTCTCCCCGGGAAATCGGCCACCGCGCCCCCGACTTCAGTCGGCCGAAAGGGATGTCACGCGCCGGCCCCAGGGCCTCCAAGCAGCAGGGCGATGTGTTTGAGCAGCGCGCCGCGCGTGATCGGCTTGGCCAGATGGGTCGTGTTGGGCTCAGGTCCGCCCAACTCGAGTTGCTCCGTGTAGCCCGACACGTAGAGCACCTTGACGGTGGGTCGCCGGGCGCGCAGCGCGCTCGCCAGAGCTGGCCCGCTCACATTGGGCATCACGACGTCGGTCATCACGACATCGATGTCGTCGGCCTGGCGCTCGAAGGTCTCGAGCGCCTCCTGGCCGTCGGCGGCCTCCAGCACCCGGTAGCCGCCATCTCGGAGGAAGGCCGAGAAGAGCGATCGGACCTCAGGGTCGTCTTCGACGAGCAGCACCGTGCCCGAGGGCGCCTCGGGGCGCGCGGGCGCAGGCCCGTCATCGCGAAGGAGCACGGCGGGCTCTTCGTCGACCGCTGGCAGCAGCACATGCACGGTCGTGCCCGCGCCCGGCGCCGTCTCGATCCAGGTGTAGCCACCGCTCTGCTTCACGATGCCGTACACCATCGACAGGCCAAGGCCACTGCCTCGGGTGGCGTCCTTGGTCGTGAAGAACGGTTCGAAGGCCTGGCCCGCCGTCTCGGCATCCATGCCCGACCCCGTGTCGAGCACCGACAGCAGCACCCAGCCGCCGGCGGGCACGGCCACGGGCAGCGCCGGGTGCGTCCAGTCTTCGGCGAGCACGAAGTTCGCGGTTGCGATTTCGAGCGTGCCACCCTCGGCCATGGCGTCGCGGGAATTGAGGGCCAGGTTCAGCACGACCTGTTCGATCTGGCCGGGATCCACCTTCACGCGCTGCAGGTCTGGCGCGAGCGAGCTGACAAACTGCACGTCTTCGCCGATGACGCGCCCCAACATATGCTCGAGCGACAAGACCGTCACGTTGAGATCGAGCACCTGCGGTACCAGGACCTGTCGGCGGCCGAAGGCCAGCAGTTGGCGCGTGAGCGACGCGGCGCGATCCGTCGCGCGCTGGATGCGCCGCAACAGCCGGCGGCGGGACGCCAGGTCGAGGGAGTCGGCGCCGAGCGCCTCGGCGTACCCACCGATCACCTGGAGCAGGTTGTTGAAGTCGTGGGCCACGCCGCCGGCCAAGCGCCCGAGCGCGCCAATCTTCTGAGACCGGCGCAGTTGTTCGGCCAAATCGTGATTGTCGCGCAGCGCATCTTCCGCCGTCTGACGCCATCGCTGGTTCCGCACCGTCATGAACACCGGAGCGCTGATGCCTGGTCCGGCCGACGTGAAGTGCAGGTCGAGTGACAGGGGCGGTGCGTCGCCCTGCCGAATCGTGGTCGTCAGCGTGGGGGCCCCGGCGCCGGTATTGGCCAGCGCGACCGTGGCCGTCTCTGGCAGCACCTCGAGCAGGTGCCGCCCGGCACAGGCGCCCGGGGTCTCGAGGCCGAAGAGCCGAGCAAATGCCGGGTTCGCCGCGCGGATGCGGCCGTCCTGGTCGACCAGTGCGGCGCCGTCATCGAGGTGGTCGAACAGCCGGGGCCAGCTCACCTCTACCCACTCGTCTTCATGAGCGTCAGGCTCCTCCGGGTCGGTCGCGTGCCTTGCCAGCGTGAGCCGCAGCCAGTCGGCAGCGGAGGCCTCGGGCGGCAGTCTGGCGTCGAGCCACGCCAGCAGGTCGGCGGCGGCGACGTCGCCTGACAGCGCGTCGGCCTCTGCTGACGGCACAATCGGCACCGGGAGGCTCCCGTGCAACAGCAGCGCCACGGGTGTCTGGCGCGAGCCGGCATGCGCGCGGATCCGGCGGCAGACCTCGCGGGCGTCAAACGCCGGCGGCGCGTCGTGCAGGACGACGGCGTCGGGCGCGTGCATCACGATGGCCGACAGCGCTGTGCTGGCGGCGCTGGCCGTTTCCACGGCGTATCCGTGCGCGGTCACGTGGCCGGCAAGCAGGGCGCGCCAGTGGTCCGTGCCTCCGGCGATGAGCACGGTGCGGCGCGCCGTGGCGAGGGAGCCGGCGCGTCGACTTGAAGGCGAAGGAGTCACGTCAGCCCTTCTGCCGAACGGCCTGCAAGCCGTCCTGGCGGAAGCATCATGGCATCCTACGGTGCAATTAAGTGTGCAGATCTGGAAAATTGTGTGCAAGTCGCCGCCAGCTCAGGCGTTCACGCGGCCGTCGCACGCGTCAACGCGCGGGTCCAGGCCAGCGCGTCGGTATACGCGATGCTTACGCAGTCGTCGGACAACGCCAGCGCCGCCGTCAGGGACGAGGCCTGCAGCCACCGCCCCTGCTCGTAGTGCACGACCGCGTCGAGCACCCGGCGCGGCAGGTTGTCCTCGCCAACCAGCGACGCTCTGATTTCCTCATCGAGCGGCAGGTGCTTGACCACGTCGGCCATGGGCTGCCCGAGCAGCACGTCGAGTAGCGAGCAGAGCCCCAGCAGAAAGTAGCCGCCGTCGCTGTCGGGGCGGCCGATGCCTCGCGCGAGCAACTCGCAGCTGCGGGCGCGCAGCACGGTCATGGTGACCAGTTCAGCTGGACCGCGGTTCATGCCAGCCAGCACCCAGATCGAGGTCCACTTGCGGATCTGCTCCAGGCCGAGCATCAACAACGCTTCGCGAATCGACCGCACCTCGCGGCGCAGGCCAAAGCCGGCGGAGTTGACGGTGCGCAGCACCCGATAGGTCAGGGACGTGTCGTGCTTCAGGAGGTCTTCGATGGCCGTGAGTGACACCGACGGCTTGTAGAGCGCGGCCATCAGGCGCATCTGCGTCACCTGGTTGGCCGAAAGCGCCGTGGCGGAGAAGGTCGTCGGACGGCAGAAGTAGTACCCCTGGAACAGTGAGCAGCCGGCGGCCTTCGCCCGCTCGAAGTCGGCCGCGGTCTCGACCTTCTCGGCAATCACCGACACGCCCTGACCCAGCATCCGATGGGCCGTCTCGGTCAGGAGCTTCGGCGACAGGGCCAACACGTCGAGCTTGACGAACCTGGCGTGCGGCACGAGCGCTTCGGCAGATGAGCCCGGCTCGAAGTCGTCGAGCGCCAGGTCGTAGCCGCGGGCGTGGAGCGACTGGCACATCGCGACGACCTCGGGTGTGGCCGTGACGCTCTCCAGGATCTCGAGCACTACCTGGCCGCGGTCGAACACGTCGCCCGCGTCGGCCATCAGGGTCTCAGAGGTCAGATTGACAAACGCGCGGCGGCCGTCAGTCAGCGTCTCGAGCCCGATCGCGAGCAGCGCGTCGCCGATGACTTGCGCCGAGGCTTGCTGGCCGCTGCCACTGAAGGCGGATGCTTCGGCGGACCTGCGGTACAGCAGCTCGTAGCCAAAGACCTGGTTGCGGGCATCGAGAATGGGTTGGCGGGCGACGTGGACCTGCTCTGCGGCGGCCGGCATGGGTTGCCCGGGTCATCGACCGGGCTGGCTCACACTTGAATCAGGCAGAGCGCCGGGCGGTCCCGCGGCGGCCCCTGGGCGATCAGCGGGCCTCGGCCTCGAGGAGGCCGTGAATCGTGTCGAGCAGCGTGTGCGACGAGAAGGGCTTCTGCAGGAGGTGCTCCACGGGCTGGCCTCCGGAGAACACGCTTTCGGAATAGCCCGACATGAAGAGCACGGGAATGCCCGGATACGACGCGCGCACGTGCTTGGCCACTTCCAGGCCGTTGCCGCCGGGCAGCACCAGGTCGGTCAGCAACAGGTCGATGAGGCCAGGTCCCCGCGCCAGCAGCGCCTGGGTGCTGGCGAGCCCGTCGGTCGCGTGCACGGTGTGACCGGCGCGCCGCAGGATCTCCGCCACGATGTCGCGCACGTCGGCTTCGTCCTCGACCAGCAGCACCACGCGGCTCGAACGCCGTGCGTCTCGGTCGACCGGCCCGGGCACCGACGTCATGGGCGCATCGGCCCACGGCAGGAAGAGGCGGATCGTCGTGCCCTGGCCTGGCGCGGAGTCGGCGAAGATCAGGCCGCCGGCCTGCTCTGCGATGCCACGACAGATCGCCAGACCCAGCCCCGTGCCCTGGCCCGGGCCCTTGGTGGTAAAGAATGGCTCAAAGGCCTGGCGCCGCACGTCCTCGGCCATGCCGTGGCCGCTGTCGGACAGGCGGAGCGCGACCCAGTGCCCGGGTCCCGGCTCGACTCCGCCCGAGCCGGGCGCCACGGTGACGTACTCGGTGGCGACCACCAGACGCCCGCCTTCGGGCATGGCTTCGCGCGCGTTGAGCGCCAGGTTCAGCAGGACCTGCGCCACGTGAGACGGGTCGGCCGACACGGTGGCCGGCGCGGCCGCGAGTTGCCACGTCACGACCACCGTCTCGCCGAGCGTGCCCTCGACAATGGGCGCCAGATCCGCCAGCGTCGTATTCAGGTCGATCACCGCCGCGTGCGTGGGATTCCGGCCGGCGAAGGTCAGCAGTCCGGACGTGATGTAGGTGGCCTCGGTCACCGAGCGCCGAAGGGTATCGACACGGTGCAGGAGCGGCGACTGTGGGCCAAGCTCGTCGGCGAGTGCATCGAGATGCCCCTGCATCACGGTGAGCAGGTTGTTGAACTCGTGGGCCACGCCGCCCGAAAGCTTGCTCACCACTTCCATGCGCTGCGCGTGGAGCAGGCCCTCGTCCATGCGGCCGAGCGCCGTGATGTTGGTCATGGCGGTCAGCAGGCAGCGCTGGCCGTCGACCGTCAGCCGGCTCGTGTGCGCAAGCAGCCGCAGCTCCTGGCCGCGCGCCGTCGTGATGCGTATTTCACGCGACAGCACCGGCGTGGTGCCGAGCGGTTCGATCTGGCTGGCGCGATCGACCTCGTCACGATAGTGGCCAAACTCCTGCACGGACCGGCCCCGCAGCTGGGCAGCCGTCCACCCCGACACCGACTCGGTCGCCGCGTTGACGTCGAGGACGATGCCGGAGTCCTCCGAGGTGATGATGAGCGGCAGAGGACTGGCTTCAAAGAGCGTTGAGAACCGGTTGTGTGCGTCCGGCGCCTGGGGCGGGGCCGCCAGCGCAGACACAAATGAGCGGACCGCCCCGGGTAGTCGAGGCACGACCATGAACCAATCTCGCATCCGCATCGACCTCGACAAACAACGAACGTGTCTGAGGTCTCGAGAGGGAGCTCGAAACCGAGGCGCCCGGCTCCGCCCGGCGTATAACACGAATCCTACACGCGGAACGCATGAGCTGCACAGGATATTTTCATGCCGGTGCGGTGGGGTCCTCGGACCTGTTTCAGCCCGGCAGTTGCGCCTCCCGGCCCGAGGTCGGGCGCTCCAGCACGTTGTGCCAGTCATGCTAAGGTTACCCGCCGTGGCCGCACACACGCGTGATCGCGCTTGGGAGAGCCCACCACCTCCCATCGCGTGGCTCGAGCAGGTCAACCGCCAGGCGCTCGTGACCCGGCTGCTCGCCGCGACCGTCCACGACGTCAACAACACCCTGCAGGTCGTGAGCGGCGCCGCCGAAGTGCTGGCCATGGACCCGACCCCGGCCGCGGTGATCCGGCGCACCGAGGCGATTGTGGGGCATGCCCGGCACGCCACCACGGCACTGCACGCGCTCACGGCGTTTGCGCGCGGCGCCGCGGTACCGGCGCGCGGCACCCGGCTCAAGGCGACGGTGGAGCACGTCGTGGGCCTGCGTCAGCACGCGCTGCGGAAGGCGCGAATCGCCGTGTCGGTGTCTGGTGACGAGGTCGAGTGCGGCGCCGATGCTGGCCGCGTCCTGCAGATCCTGCTCAACGTGGTGGTGAACGCTGAACAGGCGCTCGCCGGTCGGGCCGGCGCGTCGCTGGCGGTGACACTGAGTACTGACGGGGACACGGCGTCGGTGTCGGTCGTGGACAACGGTCCCGGGCTGGACCACGACCAGGCAGCCGCGGTCTTCCACTGGCCTCCCGCGCCGTCGGTTGGCGGCGGCCTTGGCATCGGCCTCCTGGTCTCGCAGGCGCTGGCCGCCCGTGACGGCGGCATCCTCGTCTACGCGCCGGCGACCGGTGGCGGCGCGGTCTTTCGCCTGTCGGTCCCGCGCTAGGCCGCCGACACGATGCCGTCGCCGAGGCGATTCAACTTGTCGATGAGGGTGGTGCGGCTCAGGTTCAGGAGGCGCGCGGCCTGTCGCTTGTTGCCGCCCGTCTTCTCGAGACCGCGGCGCAGCAGCTCGCGTTCGAGCTGGGTCATGACCGACGTGAAGTCGAGGCCTTCGTCGGGAATGGTGACCGGGGTGAGCATCGTGGCCTGCCCAGGGTGCCTCAGGTCCTCGGGCAGCATCGACGGAACGATCTCCTGCTCGCCGCCGCTCATGGCGACGGCGTGCTCGATGGCGTTTTCGAGCTGACGGATGTTGCCCGGCCAGGCGGTGTCCATCAGCACGCGCAAGGTGGCTTGTCCGAGCACTCGCGCGGACAGTCCGTTGCTCTTGCACGACTTCAGGAGGAAATGCTGTGCGATGAGCGCGATGTCTTCCCGACGATTCCGCAGCGGCGGCAGCGTGATCGGCACGACGTTCAACCGGTAGAACAGGTCTTCGCGAAACGACCCTTCCTTCACGAGCTTGCGTAAATCGACGTTGCTGGCGGCAATGACGCGGATGTCGAACTTGAAGGACCGCGATTCGCCGACCCGTTCCACTTCGCGTTCCTGCAGCGCCCGGAGCAGCTTGGCTTGCAGCGCCAGCGACATGGAGCCGACTTCGTCGATGAAGAGCGTGCCCTTGTGGGCGAGCTCGAAGCGACCCACCCGCGAATTCACTGCGCCGGTGAAGGCGCCCTTGACGTGACCGAACAGTTCCGCCTCGGCCAGACTCTCGGGGATGGCGGCCGAGTTGAACGCCACGAAGTGATGGTCGCGCCGCGGGCTGTTGAGGTGGATGGTGCGCGCGATGAGTTCCTTGCCCGTGCCGGTCTCGCCCTGGATCAGCACGCCGCTGTTCATGGGCGAGACCAGTTCGAGGGTCGAGAAGACATGCTGCATGGCCGCGCTGCGGCCCACCACGCTGTCGAAGCTGAACCGGTCGTGCAGCTGCGCGCGCAGCTGCGCATTCTCGAGACGGAGGCGGCGTTCCGTGATGCCCGCGTGCAGCACGTGCGCAAGTTGCCCCAGTTGGAACGGCTTGATGAGAAAGTCGATGGCGCCGCGCTTGATCGCCCGCACGGCCTCTTCCACGCCACCAAACCCGGTCATCACGACCGAACGGATCTCGGGATAGCGGGCCAGCGCGGCGTCGAGCACGTCCATTCCGTCGGCATCGGGCAGCCGCAGGTCGACAACCAGCGCGTCATAGGCAAAGCCGGCGAGCCGCTCGGTGGCGTCCTTGGCGTCGGCGGCCTGCGCCACCGCGAACCCTTGCGCCTCGAGGGATTCCGCGATCAGCGCGCGGAGTGGGGCCTCGTCTTCGACGACGAGGACGGTGGGGAGGGGAGATTGGGTCATGAGTGTCTACAGTCCCGAGCTGCCTGCTTATCGGTCGCCACGGCGGGCACCGACAGTTTTTCGCGCCGTGGCCGATTACTACCGTCGAGCGAGGTTAGCAACGAACATGCCACCTGAATTGGTCACCCGCACAGAGGCCCTGGTCGTCGACGATGACGAGGCCGTTCGCGAAGTCATCGTCGCGTATTTGAGCAAGCAGGGCATGGCCGTGACGGGCGCTACCGACGGCCGGGCGGCGGTCACCGCCCTCGAGCGATCGAATGGCCGCTATCAGCTGGTGGTGACCGATCTGAGCCTGCCAGGCGCCGACGGACTGGCGGTCTTGCGGGCTGCGCGTCAGGCAAATGCCTCCAGCTACGTCGTCATCGTCACCGGCTATGCCTCGCTTGACTCGGCGATTGCGGCCGTGCGCCTCGGCGCCTACGACTACCTGACCAAGCCCTTCTCGCTTGGCCAGCTCGACGTGATCCTGCGCCGCATCGGCGACCGCGAGTCGCTCGAGCAGGAGAACCGGACGCTCATCCACGGCGATCCGCGTGGCGGTGCCGCGCGGGCGGGGCTGGCGCCGGCGGACCTGGTCGAGCGGTTGCAGCGCATCGAGGCCGCCATCGCCCGGATCGAATCGGCCGTGGGCAGCCAGGAGCTGGCGACGTTGCGCCGACGCTGATCTGTCGGCGGGTCGACACCTTCGTCACGGCACTCGAGGAAATCGGCCGTGATGACGCGCGCTCGAGCCGCAGAACCGGCGGCGTCAGAGTGGGCACCGGTCTTGCTGTAGCCGGGACGTGCCTGAGATCAGCGATGCCGCCATCATGGCGGCGCTCGGACGACAACTGAACAACGCCGTTGCCAAGCAGACCGTGGCAGCGAGCAACCTGGCGAACCTCGACACGCCTGGATACCGCACGCGCGACGCGTCGTTTGACGACGCGCTCGACAGCGAACTGGGCGGCATGCGGAGGACCAGCGCCGCGCATCTGTCCGCCCCGCCCGACGACGGGGAGCCGGTCGAGGTCGCAGGACTCGCCTCACGTCGCGACGGCAACAACGTGCAACTCGATCGCGAGCTCCTCGCCCTCTCGCGCGCCGGCGGCGACTTCAGCCGCGCCCAGACCGCGCTCACCGCCAAGTTCCGGCTGGTGCGCTACGCCATCAACGAAGGTCGCTAGTCATGCCCTTGACCAATGCCATCTCTGCCAGCGCCAGTGCTCTCGACGCGCAGCGTGCGCGCATCGAGGTGGCGGTGTCGAACATCGCCAACGCCGAGTCGACGCGCGGCCCGGACGGACAGCCGTATCGCCGGCGCGATGTCGTGCTGAGCGCCACGCCGATTGACGCCGACCCGTTCGGCCGCGCGTTTGGCCAGGCCCAGGCCGTAGGAGTGACCGTGAACGAGATCGTGCAGGACCAGGACGACTTCCGTCGACGCTATGAGCCGTCGCATCCCGACGCGGACAAAGAGGGCTTCGTGGCCACGCCCAACGTGGACGTGCCCGAAGAGATGGTGGACATGCTGGGGGCCGCGCGGGCCTATCAAGCCAATCTCACGGCCATCAATTTGATTCGCGACACCATTCAACGCGCGTTGGAGCTGGGACGCTAGATCATGGCCATCACCCCAATCGGAACGCTTCCGTCGCTCGGCGGCATCGCCAAGGCGAGCCCGGCCCCCGGCGCCGCTGGCGTGGGCGAAAGCAGCTTCGGCGACTCGTTATCGGCGTTGCTGTCGTCGGTCGAGTCCACGGCCAGTGACGCCAACCAGGCAGTGGCCGCCATGGCCGACGGCAGTGGCGACGTGCACACGGCGATGCTCGCGTTGCAGCGCTCCGAGATGTCGATGCAGCTCACCGTGCAAGTGCGCAACAAGCTCGTGCAGGCGTATCAGGATCTGATGCGCATGCCCATTTGAGTGCGGTCTGATTCGTGAATCTGCAGAGCATCCTCGGACATCTCAATCGGGTACACGCCACGCTCTCGGCGGGCCAGATGGCCAGCCTGGTTGCGGCGTTTGTGGCGGTGGTGGGTGTGGTGGCGGGTTCGGCCTACTTGGCCTCGACTCCGTCCTATACGGTGTTGTACCGCGATCTCGACCCCGAGTCGGCTCAGGCCGTCATCACGAAGCTCAAAGCGGCCAACGCCCCCTATCTGCTCAGCGACGCGGGCGGGACGCTGATGGTACCGGCCGCCCGCGTCGACGAACTGCGGCTCGACTTCGCCGCGCAGGGCCTGCCGACCGCCGGGCGCATTGGCTTCGAGATCTTCGACCGCACCTCGTTTGGCACGACCGAGTTCCTCGAACATGTCAACTACCGGCGCGGCCTCGAGGGCGAGCTGGCGCGCACCATCGCCACCATTACCGAGGTCGCGAGTGCGCGCGTGCACATCGCGCTGGCCAAAGACTCGCTCTTCAGTGGCACCGCGGAGCAAGCCAAGGCCTCGGTCGTGCTGAAGCTCCGCACCAGTCGCCCGCTCTCTGCCTCGACCGTGGCCGGTATTGCGGGACTGGTGTCGTCGGCAGTCGAGTCGTTGCGCCCCGAGTCGGTCGTCATCGTCGACACCTTCGGCCGTCCGCTCTCGCGTCCGGCCGAGTCCGACGACACGGACGTCTCCGGACAGACGATGGAGCGCCAGCAGACGATCGAGCGCGAACTCGTCACCAAGGTCGTGAGCCAGCTCGAGCCTGTGGTGGGCGTTGGCCACGTGCGCGTCAACGTGTCGGCGGCGGTGTCGTCGGACTCGGCGGAAGAGACCGAAGAAGTGTGGGACCAGACCCCGGTCGTGCGCAGCCGCCAGGTGTCGTCGGATAGCGCGACGTCGGCGGTGTCGGGACGGCCCGGTGCCGGCGGCTCGGCCGCCGGTGGGGTCGCCGGCGCCAGAGCCAACGCGCCGCCCGATCTGACGACCGCCACGTCCCCGGCCGCGGCGGCCGCTTCGGTGGCGGCGGTGCCGGGCACGTCCGGACGGCAATCCGAGACGGTGAACTACGAGATCGGCAAGAAGACCCGGCGCACCGTCGAAGCCAGCGGTCAGGTGGCGAAGCTGTCGGTGGCCGTGCTCGTCGACGACGTCCGGGTCCCCAACGCCGATGGCAACGGCCAGACCTCGAAGCCCCGCGAGCCGGCGGAAATGGAGCGCATTCAACGGCTGGCGTCGGCGGCCGTGGGCCTCGACACCGCGCGCGGCGACCAGCTCACCGTCGAGAACATCGGCTTTGACGGGTCTGGCGACACCGTGGCCGTCGAGCCGGTGTCGCCGTGGTGGCAGCAGGTATCGCCAACCGTGGTGTCGACTCTTGGCGTGTCGGTGGGCGACCTGATGCGTCTGGCGCTCGTGGCCATGCTCGCGCTGGTGGCACTCTTTGCCGTCATCCGGCCCATCGCCCGCTCCGTGATGGGCTCGGCCCCCGCGGCGCTGCCGCCGGGACCGGACACCGTCACGTCGGGTGCCCGGACCGTGGCCCAGCTGCAAGGCGAGTACGACGCCGGCGATGGCGGCGCAGCCCGCGCGCCGGCCGCCCCGCGCCGCATGGCCGAGAAGGCCGACGATCGGCCCGAGCACGTGGCTCAGCTCGTGCGCGCCATGATGGCGCAGGAAGATCGGTAAACGATGGCTCCCGCGCCGCCAGCCCTCTCGGGCGCTCGAAAGGCCGCCATCGTGCTCATGAAGCTCGGTGAAGACCGCTGCGCCGAGGTGTTCAAGCATCTGAACGAGCACGAGATCGAAGCCGTGGTGCGCGAAATCGCGGCGCTCGAGAGCGTGCCGATGGACGTCGGTGAGACGGTCTTCGGCGAGTTCACGCAGATGACCGCCGCCAAGACCTCGTTTGCCACCGGCGGCGTGGAGCATGCGCGCCGCCTCGTGCTCAAGTCGATGGGGGCCGAGCCGGCGCGTCGCGTCATCGACCGGGTCGTCAAGGCCGCCGACGCCACCGACGGCTTCGCGTCCCTCGGCAAGGCCAACCCTCAGCAGCTCTCGAAGTTCATCCTCGGCGAACACCCGCAGACCATCGCCGTCATCCTGGCCCGCCTGAATCCCGGAAGTGCCGCGCAGCTCGTGTCACAGCTGCCCGACGATCTGCGGGCCGATGTCCTGATGCGCATGGCCAGCATCGACGAAATTCTGCCCGAGGTCATCAGCCGGATCTCGGTCGTCATCGACCAGCGGCTGAAGGCGCTCGGCGGCCCGACCCGAGAGCAACATGGCGGCGTGCGCGCGGTGGCCGAGCTCTTCAACCGGCTCGACCGCACGATGAGCCAGCGCGCGCTCGAAGCGGTGGAAGAACGTTCACAGGACCTGGCGGTGCAGATTCGCAATCTGATGTTCGTGTTCGACGATCTCGCCACCGTGGAAGAGACCGGCATCCGCGAGATCATCAACCGCGCCGACAAAAAAGCACTGACCGTCGCGCTCAAAGGCGCCAGCGAAGAGATCCGCACGCGCTTCTTCGCCAACATGTCGAAGCGCGCCGGCGAGCTGCTCAAAGACGAGATGGACATGCTCGGGGCCGTGCGGCTGCGTGATGTCGAGAAGGCGCAACAGGAAGTGGTGGCCATCGCCCGTAAGCTCGAAGAGGAAGGCCTGATTACCCTCGGCGGCAACGCCGGAGAACCGTATGTCGTCTAGAGCCCGCCGCATCGCGGCCAATGACCCGGCCGAGCGGTTTGCGTGGGGCGGTCCGCCCCTCGGATCGCCGCTCCCGGTGGCGCCGCCGGTCGGCCGCGCCTATCTTTCCCACGAGCCCGTCGTGTCGTCGGCGGTCTCGGATCTCGACGGCGTTGAGCGCGAGGCCTTCACCAAGGGCTATGCGCAGGGCGAACGCGCGGGAGCCGAGGCGGCGGCGGCGCGGGCCGAGGCGATGCTGCGCCGTCTGGCGCATACGCTTGACGAACTTCAGGCCCTGCGGACCGACCTCATCCGCCGCACCGAGCGCGAGGTGGTCGAGCTTTCTCTGGCCATCGCGCGAAGGATCTTGCAGCGCGAGGTGTCACTCGACCACGAGTTGCTGCTGGCCATGGCGCGCGTGGCGCTCGACCGGCTGGCCGACGTGGCCACGGCCAGCATCCGCCTGCATCCCGATGACTACGCGGCGGCCCTGGGTGCGCGCGGGTCCGCAGCCGTGCCCAGTCACGGCGTGCAGATCGTGGCCGACCCAGGCGTGCGGCGTGGCGGCTGCGTCGTGCAGTCGGAGTTCGGCTCGGTCGATGTCGGGATCGCCACCCAGATCGACGAACTCACGCACGCGCTGCTTGGCGCCGACACGCCCGCCCCCCTGCACGCGATTCGCCGCGATGATGCAGCCTGAGGCGCGTACCGGCGTGTCCCTGGCTGCGTACGTGCATCGGCTGCGCGACTGCGAGCCGGCACCGATCTTCGGACACGTCACGCGGGTCGTCGGCCTCGTCGTCGAGTCGCGCGGTCCGCGGGCACGCGTGGGCGATGTGTGTGAGCTGCGACGCGCTGACGGTGGCGCCGTGCTGCCGGTCGAGGTCGTCGGCTTTCGCGATGGCCGCCTCATGTCGGTGCCCCTTGGCGACACGGCCGGTATCCGGCCGGGCGACCGCATCGTGGTGCGCGGTGGTGTGCTGTCGCTGCCCGCCGGCGACGGCCTGCTCGGCCGGGTGATCGACGGCCTGGGCCGTCCGCTCGACGGCCTGGGGCCGCTCGACGCCACCGACCGGGCGCCGCTGCGGCCGCCCGCCATGAATCCGCTCGACCGCGACCCGATCGTGGCGCCGATTGGCACGGGCGTGCGGGCCATCGACGGCCTGCTCACGTGTGGGCGCGGGCAGCGCGTGGGGCTCTTTGGCGGCAGCGGCGTGGGCAAGAGCACCCTGCTCGGCATGATGGCGCGCGGGACGGCCGCCGACGTCGTGGTGCTGGCGCTCGTGGGCGAACGCGGCCGTGAAGTGCGGAGCTTTCTCGAACATGACCTCGGCCCCGTAGGACTTGCCAAGTCCGTCGTCGTGGTGTCCACGTCCGACAGCCCGCCGCTCGTGCGCTTGCGCGCCGCCTACGGCGCGACGGCGCTGGCGGAGTACTTTCGCGACCGCGGCAAGAACGTGCTGCTGATGATGGACTCGGTCACGCGTTTTGCGATGGCGCAGCGCGAGGTCGGGCTGGCGGCGGGGGAGCCGCCGACCGCAAAAGGGTACCCGCCGTCGGTGTTCGCGCTGCTGCCCGGCCTGCTCGAACGCGCCGGCAACGTGCGCGGCAAGGGCAGCATCACGGCTGTGTACTCGGTGCTCGTCGAAGGCGACGACACCAACGAGCCGATTGCCGACGCCGTACGCGGCATCCTCGATGGCCACATCGTGCTCTCACGCGACCTGGCGGGCCGGAACCACTATCCCGCCATCGACGTACTCGCGAGCATCAGCCGCACGATGCCGGACGTGACCGACGTGGGGCACCGGCGCCGGGCCGCCGAAGTGCGCGAGTGGCTCGCCACCCTTCGGGACACCGAGGACCTCGTCAGCGTCGGCGCCTACGTCAAGGGCACGACGCCGCGCATCGACCAGGCGCTCGCGCGCCGTGAGCAGATCGCGGGCTTTCTGCGCCAGCCCGCCGGGGCACTCTGCGAGTTTTCCGACGCGGTCGACGCTTTGCGTGCGCTGTAGCTATGGGCCCGTTTCGCTTCCGGCCTCAGGTGGTGCTCGACTTGCGGTGCCGCGAGGAAGAGGCCGCGCGCATAGCGCTGGCGCGGCAGCGGGCCGAGGCCGCCCGGGTGCGGGCGCTGGTCGATGAGGCCGCGCAGACGGCACGGGCCGCCGACGCGACGCGCGCGGCGTCGGCGTCGGCCGGGGCCTCGCAGGCACAGCTCGAGTGGCATCGAAGTTGGATCGTGAATCTGCGGCGCGACCTCGCCGAACGCGAGGCTGCTGCGAGCGCCGCGGAAGTGGCGGTCGGCGCCGCCGTCGTGGCGCACGGCCTGGCGCTGCAGAAGCGGCGGGTGTTCGAGCGCCTTCGTGAACGGGCGTGGCGGCGATACCGGCTCGAACGCGACCGCGAAGAGCTGCGTGACATGGATCGCCTTGCTGGTCTGCGCCATTTCGCGCAGACCGCAGACTCTGGAGGACAGCACGATGATGACGACTGCAACCAACGCGACCACGCCGTTCCAAACGGCGAATCCCTCACAGACGACGGCCACGGCCGACACCCTGGGCCGCAACGCCTTCCTTAACCTGCTGGTGACCCAGCTGCAGAATCAGGATCCGACCCAGCCGCAGGCCGACGGCGAGTTCCTGGCACAGCTGGCGACCTTCAGTTCGCTCGAGCAGCTCCAGCAACTCAACCAGAAGATCGAGACGTTGACCGACCTCATCAAGGGCACGCCGACGCCGTAGGCGCGGCCGCGCTGTCGACGGGCCGACAGCGCGCGATGGCGCACCGACGCTCGTCCGGTCGCCCGGCGGCGTCGTCGGCGTTTGGCGATGGCGGCTGGTCACCGCCGGACACGTCCGCAGTCGGCGGATTCCCGAAGGAAAACGCTCACCTGGTCCGCGTCTGCCTCAGTCATCGGCGTCGTGCCGGTCTTCTTGAATGCCGCGAGGCGCCGCGTGCGTCCTGGCACCCGGATTGAAGTGTCCCTGATGAGGCAGTCGGCCGACGGGGCTGGCTGCCGCAGGAAGGGACTGACATGAGTGAACTGCTTGCCGTGGCGCTGCGGATGATGGCGCGACGCGCCCGAACGGACCAGGACGACGTGAACTGCGAGTTCGCGCCCCTGCCGTCTGAGCTGCCCTACGCCGACTACGTCCGGCGTTTCGACCCGGACGCTGATCCGTTGGCGGCGCTGCGCGCGACCGCGGTGGCGCAGCTGGTCCGGATGCACCGCACGCTCGACACGCTGAACGGCCTGGCGCGGGCGCGCGGCGCGCGCGCCGGGTGGCCCGATTCCGAACATCTGTATCAGGCGCACGGCGAACCGCGCGACTGACCCCTCACGACCGCCACCAGTCGCGATTCACACAGGAAGGACACACGCATGGGTTTCTCGGCAAGTCTCTCGGGCCTCAACGCCAATCAGCAGAAGCTGAACGTGATTGGCAACAACCTGGCAAACATCAACACGGTCGCCTTCAAGTCGAGCTCGGTGCAGTTCATGGACCTCGTGAGCCAGACGGTGACCGGTGGCAGTGCCAATCCGATGCAGGTCGGTCTGGGCGTCACGACCGGCGCCATTACGCCCAACTTCAATCAGGGCGGGCTCGAAAACACCGGGGTGCCGACCCATGTGGCCATCCAGGGCCGCGGCTTCTTCGTCGTCGGCAACGGCGCCAACGACCGCTCGTTCACCCGCGCCGGCGACTTCTCGTTCGACGCCAACGGCCGGTTGGTGTCGGCCGAGGGCCTGCCGGTGCAGGGCTACACCCAGATCGATCCGCTCACCGGCCAGATTCTGACCACCGGGCAGCCAAGCGACATCATCGTGCCGCCCGGCGTGCTGCGCGCGCCTGGCGCGACCACGCAGTTTGGCACCGTGTCGAATCTGAATGCGTCGGCGGCCGTCGGCGACACCTTCACGGCGTCGGTGCAGATCTACGACGCGCTCGGGGCCGTGCACACCGCGACGGTGACCTACACCAACACTGCACCGGGGGCGTGGGGCTACGACATCAGCGTGCCTGGCGCGGACGTGACCGGCGGCACACCCGGTACGCCATTCTCGATCGGCACTGGCAACCTCACCTTCAACGCGACGGGCGTGTTGACCGCACCGGCCGCCGATGTGGTCGTCACGAGCCCCGCCTGGGCCAACGGCGCGGCACCGACCAACTTCACCTGGGATCTCATCGATGCCTCCGGCACTCCGTCGCTGACCGGCTATGCCGCCGCGTCGGCGACGTCCTCGATCACGCAGAACGGCTTTGCCGCCGGGACGATCAATCCGATCACCATCGACCCCTCGGGGCGGATCCAGGCCACGATTGGCACGGGCCGTACGATTGTCATCGCGCAGCTCGCCCTGGCCAGCTTCAACAACCCGCAGGGGCTCGTGAAGCTTGGCTCGAACCGCTTCGGCGAAAGCGAGGCGTCGGGCATCCCGAATGTCGGCACCGCCGCCACGGGCGGACGGGGCAGCGTGTTTGGCAGCGCGCTCGAACAGTCGAACGTGGACATCGCGCAGGAGTTCACGCAGATGATCCTGGCGCAGCGCGGCTACCAGGCCAACTCACGCAGCATCACGGTGGCCGACGAACTGCTCGTCGAAACGCTGAACCTCAAGCGATAGGCGTCAGATCGTGAATGCTGTGACCTCCGCTGCATTGATCGGCGCCGCGGGCGCCGGCGCCCCTCCCGGCGCGATCGCCGGAGGACCGCTGGCGCCAGGGCAGTCGTTCGACGACGTCTTCCGGCAGTTGTCGGGAGGCGATCTGGGCTTGGCCGGGACCGGCGACCAGACCGGTATCGCTCGGGCCGTGGTTTCGGCCGACGCGGGCGGGTCCACCTCTGAGAGCGGCGCGTCCGGTGCCGCTGAGGCACCGGCACTGGTTGCCGATGACGTCACGGCTGCGATGGGGGCGATATCCGTCCCCGTCGCGCCTCTGCTCCAAGCCACGCCGGCGCCGGCTCCTGCCGACGCGGCTGGCGCGGCAACCCTGGTCGAGAGCGATGCGGCCGGCCGCGACGTCCGAGCGGCCGATGTCGCCGTTACGTCCCAACACTCTGGGGCAGCCCGCGGTGGCCTCGCCAGGACTGGCCTGGCCCGAGCCTCGGGCGTCCCCGGCATCGCCCTCGAAGGTCGTGCCGACGCGACCACGGGCCGGGCCGAACCATCGTCGTTGTTTGCCGCGGACCTGCGCGACGAGATCGCGTCCGGCGGCGAGACCGAGGCCGGGACGGCGGTGACGTTGAACACATCCGCCGGACAGGTGGAGCGTGCTCCTGGGCGCCTGAGCGCCCGCGGTGCAGGGGCCACAACCGCGCCGGACCGCGCGGCGGTCATGGGGCGACGCGTCCCTGCCGCGGTCACGGCGGCGACCGCCGCCTTGCCGTCGGCCGAGACGTCGGTGCCTCCGCTTGAGACGTCGGCGCCTCCGCTGGAGGCGGAAGCTGAGTCGAACCTGATGGCCACGACCCAGACGGCAGCCACCGTGATGGCTCGGCTGCTCGGCGAGCCGTCGGGCGATCTGGGCCGCACCCCTGGACTGGCTCGGACGTTGGCGCGGTCTGCCGGGCCAGTTCCGTCCCCGAGGCCGGCGGGCGTGGTCGCGGATGCGGCGCTGGCGACCGTCACTGAGACAACCCACGACGGGTCGGTCCCGGAGCCACGGTCATTCGTGTCCGAACCATTGGCGCCGGCGACGCCAGTGGCGTCGGTCCTCCGCGGTCTGGGAGCAGTGTCCGCCGCCATTCGCGCGTTCCAGCAGGCCAGCGCTCCGGTCCAAGACCAGACCTCGGTACCAACGATGGGGGGCTCTGCGGATGCGGAGCCCTCGCCGGTCCTTGCGGCCGGTCGCCTGGCTGGTCTCGCCGGGGTCGTCGCAGAAACTGTCGCGTCGGCCGTCGAACCCGACCGGCGTGCGTTCGTCCCTCCCGTCGGGTTCACGCCCAGTCCTGGCGGCGACCTTCGGGTGGGATCGGACCCTGGCGTGGGGCCCCGCGTCGAACTGACGGGCATGCCCGCGCTGGCTCACGCCGCCGACGATCCCGTGCACGCGCAGATTGTGCAGTCGCTGCGGGTGCAGTGGGCCGGTGGGGCGGGCGAAGCGCGTGTGCGGCTCCGTCCCGAATATCTCGGCAATGTCGTGGCCACGATCAAAGTCGAGCAAGGCACGGTGACGGCGACGTTGCAGGCCGACACCCCCGAGGTGCGCCGCTGGATGGAGGCCAACACGCAGTCGTTGCGCGAGGGCCTCGTCGAGCACGGTTTGAAGCTGGACCGGCTGGTCGTGCTGTCGGAACCGACCCGCGGTGAATCGTCCGACTCCCGGCACGGCCGCCCGCGAGGCCGTCAGCCCCATCAGCCGCAACCCCAACCGCGGCAGCGGCGTCCCGCCGACGCGAACGCCACCTTCGATCTGGATCTCTAGGAAAGGACTGCGATGAATTTCACCAACAGCACCAATGGCGTGCACGGCGCCGACCCCATCAGCCAGCTCATCACCCGCGTGATGGACAAGTACGACAGCGATAAGGACGGCAAGCTGACGACTCAGGAGTTCGGGTCGTTCTTGAGCGGGTTGCTCGGCGGCGCCGGGGCGACCGGTTCAACCGGTTCAACTGGCTCAACCGGCTCAACCGGCTTGACCGGAACGACGTCCATGACGGCCAAGAGCGCGACCACCAATCCCACGATTGCGGGTGCGTATCGATCGATGCTCGCTGGCTTCGCCCACAACAAGATCGACGATCCGAGCATCCGCGACGCGATGACGTCGAAGTACGTCGCCGCGCGGATTTTCCAGGACTACCCACCGGCGCCTGAGAGCATTCCGATGGTGGTGGAACGGCTCAAGGCGCAGGGTCTCAACGCCCGGCAAACCGACCACGACAAGATTGACTTCGGCGACGGATACGGGTCGATCGACGTCATCCAGGGCGCCTATCCAGGAGGTGGTGTGGCCTGGCAGTGGCTACCGGTGGGTGAACAGTGAGCGCGGCTCCGCCCGCAGCGGATGCGGCCACGGCCGCCAAAGGCGGGAGCAAGAACAAGCTGTTCGTGATTGGCGGCGTCGTGCTGGCGCTCGCCGGCGGCGGTTACTACTGGAAGACCCAGGCGGCCGCGAGCGACGACACGCACGAGGCGGCCTCGAAGGCCGTGTCGGCAAAGGAGCGGGGCCTCGTGTCGTTCGAACCGTTTGTCGCCAACCTGGCCGACGAAGGCGGACAGCGGTTCGTCCGTGCCACCGTACAGCTCATCGTCGCCACTGCCCCGATGGCCGCTGAGATGACCGAGACTCCCGTGCTCACCATGCAGGCACGGGCGATCATTCTTGAACTGCTCGCCACGCAGAAGGCCGAGACGCTCGTCACGCCGGAAGGCAAAGTGGCGCTGCGCCAGGCGATCGCGGAGCGGATTGCCGAGACCCTTCACGAACTCGAGGTGGTCGATGTCCTCTTCTCAGACTTCGTCGTCCAGTTCTGAGCCGCCCGCTCCGTCTGAGGGGCTCGCGTCGATGCTCGACGTGGCCTGCCACGTCGAGTTCGTGATCGGTACCGGCACGCTGACGGTGCGCGACTGCCTGCGCTTGGGGCGCCACAGCATCGTGCGGCTCGACCGCGCTGCCGGCAGCGACTTCGATGTGCGGGTACACGGCGTGCCTGTGGCGCACGGCGAAGTGGCCGTGATTGACGACAGCGCGGCGTTGCGCATCACGCGCCTTACGGCGCCGTCGGGAGTGGGATGGGAATGATGCTCGGGGTCGCACTCATGCAGTCGGCCGAAGCGATCGCCACGCCGGCGGCCCTTGGGGCCGGTGGCGTGCGGTCGTTCCTGGCGCTCGGCGCCGTGGCGGCGCTGCTGGCGCTTGCGGTGTGGGGGCTCGGGCGGGTCGCGCAGCACCGGCGAGGGCGTCAACCCATCAACGTGGAGTCGGCCGTGACCCTCGGAGACAAACGCTCGCTGGTGATTGTCGTGGTCGAGGGCCGGCGGCTGCTCGTCGGCGTGGCCCCGGGTGGCGTCTCGCTCGTGACCGAACTACATGCGTCGTTTGGTGAGACCCTCGCGGGCTCCCTGCGCGCAGAAGGCCCGCAATGAACCAGCTCGATCTCACGGTGAACGGCGTGGGCGCGGTCTCGGCGCCCCTGCAGATCGTCGTCTTCCTGACGCTGCTGTCGTTCATTCCCGCCGTGCTCGTGATCATGACGTCCTTCACGAGAATCGCCATCGTCTTCCATTTCTTGAGGCAGGCGCTCGGCACCGGCGAGATGCCGTCGAATCAGATGCTCATCGGGCTCACGCTGTTCCTGACGATGTTCATCATGGCGCCGGTTGGCGAGCGGATCCACACGCTGGCCGTCCAGCCCGCGATGGCCGGGGAGATCGACATGGTCGAAGCGCTCAACCGCGGTACGCCGCCGCTGCGCGAGTTCATGCTCAGGCAGACGCGCGAAGGCGACCTGGCGCTCTTTGTGGAACTCGGCAAGCTGCCCAAGCCCGCGACGGCGGCCGACCTGCCTATGCGCGTGGTCGTGCCGGCGTACGCCATCTCGGAACTGAAGACCGGCTTTCAGATGGGGTTCTTCCTGTTCGTGCCGTTTCTGCTCATCGATCTCGTCGTGTCCACGACGCTCTTGTCGATGGGCATGCTGCAGCTGCCGCCGGCGCTGATCTCGCTGCCGTTCAAGGTACTGCTCTTTGTGCTCATCGACGGCTGGAATCTGCTCGTCGCGTCGCTCGTGAAGAGCTTTCTGTGAGCGGCGCGGCCCACACCAAAGGCGCCTGGAGAGGCGACACCATGCCAGTGTCCACCGTTCTGAGACCGGCCTCTCGAGGCGTCGTCGCCCAGGCGGAGCGTGGGCCAGACAACCCTGCTGCTAGCGAGCCGCAACCAATCTGTAGGACGTGCCGGTCCGAGGCGGAGGTTCGTTAGCGATGTCTGAAGCGCTCGTTGTCGGCATCGTCCGGCAGGCCATCGAAACGGCCGTCATGGTCACCTTGCCGATGCTCGCGGCCGGGCTCGTGGCGGGCGTGCTCGTCAGCGTGTTCCAGACCATTACCTCGATTCAGGACAACGTGCTGGCGTTCATCCCGCGCGCGGCCGCCATCTTTGCCGCGTTCGCCGTGACCTTCCCGTGGATGCTGCGGGTCGTGTCCGGATTCGCCAAGGGTCTCATCGAACGTCTGCCGGAGCTGGTACGGTGAACGAGTTCTCGACCGTGGCCGAGCTCGGCATCCTCATCGCCCGGCCGGCCACGCTCGTCGCCGCGGCCCCGGTCTTCGGCGGCACTTTCGCGCCGACGCAGGTGCGGCTCGGCCTGTCGATTCTGCTGGCGATCCTGATTGCGCCGATGGTCCCACCCATGGCGCTCCAGTCCACCGTGGGTCTGGGCCTGCTCGTGGCCCGCGAGATGGCCATTGGCCTGGTGATGGCCCTGGCTCTGCGGGCCGTCATCGCCGGTGCCGAACTCGGCGGGCACCTCACCGGCAATCAGCTGATGCTGTCGTACGGATCGGTCGTAGACCCGCAGGGCGGCGTGCGCAACAACATCATCGCCAACCTCTATGGCAACCTCACGCTGCTCACGTTCCTGGCCATCAACGGCCACCACGCACTGCTGCGGGCCCTCGTGGCGTCGTACGTCGCGCTGCCCATCGGCACCGGCGGCGTTGCGCCATCGCTGGCGGCGTCGGTAACGCAGCTGCTTGGAATTGTCTTTGTGCTCGGCGTGCGTCTGGCTGCGCCGCTCGTGGTCGTGATGGTGCTCGTGGAAGTGGGCATGGCGTTGATGGCGCGCGTGGCGCCGTCGCTGAATCTCATGGCGGTCGCGCCGCCGGTGCGCATCGTCGTCGGCCTGCTGGCGGTGGCGGCAATGGTGCCGCTATTGCCCTCGGTGGTGACCCGCGCCTCATCGAGCATCGCCCAGATGGCGCTCCAGGCCGCGGCCGCGTTCCGCTGACGACGCCATGGCCGAGGCGCAGACCGGAGAGAAAACCGAGAAACCCTCCGCAAAAAAGCTGCAGGAGGCACGCAAGCACGGTAACGTGCCGCGCAGTGCCGACCTCGTGGCGGCGCTGTCCCTTCTAGCGGTCACGACCGTGCTCGCCAACACCGGCGCCATGAGCCTCGCGCGGCTGCGCTACCGGCTCATCGACGGCTTGAACGCCCTGGACTCGTGGGCCCGCACGCCCGTCACGCCCGAGGCGCTTGGGGTGATCGTGATGAATGACGGCGCCACGCTCGGCCTGATCATCGCGCCCGTGATGATCGCCGCCGCGTTCATGGGCCTGGCCGGCAACCTCGTCCAGTCGGGCTGGGTGTTTGCTCCCGAGAAACTGACCCCCGACCTCACGCGGCTCAGCCCCATGGCTGGGCTGCGGCGGCTCGCGCCGGTGCAGTCGGGCATCACGCTGCTCAAGGCGGTCGTGTCGGTGACCATCGTGACCTCGCTGCTCTGGTCGCTTGGCGCCGAAGCGCTGGCTGAGACGCCACGCCTGGCGTGGATGTCGCCGTCTGGGGCCGGCGCCGAAGCGTGGCGCTGGATCCGCCGCCTCATCATGCAGGGCGGCGGGGCGCTGCTGGCGCTGGCGGCCGCCGACATGGGTTGGCAGTGGTGGCGTCACTACCAGTCGCTCAAGATGAGCAAGCAGGACCAGCGCGACGAATCGAAGTCGAGCGAAGGCAATCCAGAGATCAAGGCCCGCGTGCGCCGCGCACAGCGTGACATGACCAGGAAGCGCATGCTCGCCGACGTGAAGACGGCCACAGTCGTCATCACCAACCCGACGCACTTTGCGGTGGCGCTCGAATACCGCCGCGGCACGATGACCGCGCCGGTCGTGGTTGCCAAAGGGCAAGACCTGTTGGCCCAGAAGATCAAGCAGATCGCCTACGACCACGGCGTGCCCACGATCGAGAACGTCCCGCTCGCCCAGGCGCTCTTCAAGGGCGCCAACGTCGGCGATGCCATTCCGGCCGAACTC
>JANMDX010000272.1:0-3195 GCA_031376505.1 Acidobacteriota bacterium | reverse complement strand
ACACCGCGCACCGGCTGCTGGCGCTGTTCGCTCGAGACGACACGCGCATTCACGAGACCGGTCGGGCGGCGGGCAGCGCCCAGCGCGCCTTTGCGATCCTGCGCCGCCGGCCGCTGGTCACGATCGACGGCGTGGCCAAGGCGGCGGGCATGACGTTCCCGACCGCGGCCCGGGCGATCGACATACTGACGGGGTTGCACATTGCGCGCGAGTTGACGGGCAAGCGGCGCAATCGCGTCTTCGCCTACGACGGATATCTGGCCATCTTGAACGAAGGGGCACAGCCATGAGAGCGGCGTGCTCCTGTGAGCCGCGCAGCGGCTACGCCACGTCTTTGCGCACGTGTTCGGCCAGCACCTGGTTGATTAGCGTCTGGTAGCCCACGCGACGACGGCGTGCCTCCTTCCGGAACTGCTCGAGCACCCCGGCATCTACCCGGATTGCGATTAGCTGTCGCGCCTGGTTGCCCAGTGGCGGCCGGCCCACGCGCCGCATGGTCTTCAGCTGGGCCGTGGACGCCTCAGGTACATCGCTGAAATCAATCGGTCGCGCGGTACGCCGCGCGTTCGCGCCGGCTCGCGCGCCGCGCGCTGATGAGACGGATTCTCTCGGCATCGCTGCTCCTTCGCATTGTGTACGCCACCACGAGGATGCGCCGATCCGCGGCTTGTCCCAGCCGCAAGAATCGAGGCTCCGTTGCCGAGTGCTGCGGATCGGGACCGTCAAGGGCGTTCGAGTCGAGAAAGACCGTCGCGGCAGCTTCGAAGGCTACGCCGTGCTTCGTGGCGTTGCCCGCAGCCTTTCGCGGATCCCATTCGAACGCTAATTCAGTATATACGAAATAGACCGGCACGCGGCGCAGTCGGTCCATCGCGTCAGTGGTGGTGCCGGGCATGGCTCGGCGAACTGCACACGTGTTGCCAGGCGCGGCAAGCCGCGATTCCCACGGAACGTCGGAACCGGGATGAAGACCCTGCACTGACCCACGCGGCGTTGCATCGCAGAATCTTCATGCGCCACACTCATCGGCGCGCCATGACGCCCACGTGGTTCAGCACACTCACCGGCTTCGAGGAACGCGCCTACGCCGAGACGCAGGCGAACCTCGAGGTCGTGGGCGGCACGCTCAGGTCCAAGGTTAACGGCCAGTCCTACGCGATCGGGACGCTGGAGACGCCGTCGGTCGGTGAACTGCGCGCCCGCGCCCTGGCGGATGCCGGACCACGCGCGGGACGACTGCGCGTCACCAGCGTGACGGGCGATGTGGCGCGCCTGCATGACGACGCCGCGCACCGGTACGCTCTGTTCCAGGTGGCGTCGCAGTTCAACCTGCTCGAGATGACAGGGCCGGATGTGCGCCCGGAACACGGCGTGACGCGCTACGTGCACGACTGCACGCAAGGGCCCGCGTGCGCGATGGCGGCTGGCGCCGCCACCATCTACCGGAATTACCTGATGCCGGTGGACGGTCTTGCCGGACAGACCGCGCACCGGCAGGTGGACTGCCTGCGCGACATCGGCACGGCGCTCGGCAACGACAGTCAGGCGCTGTGGACCATGCAGAACGGCTACGCGCTGTGCTCGGGCGACGGGCTTGCCGTCATCACGCGCACGCTGGCCGCCATGTCGGCCGTCGAGAGAGATGCGCTGCGCGACCGACTGCGCGTGGGCATGCACTGGGGCGTGCAGGTCACCTCCGGCGCACGCGCCGACCAGCTCGTGTCGCAGGCATTCTGCGCGGCCCTGCCGGTCAGCTACACGTCCATTCCGTCGCACCGCTGGGCGCCGTTTGCCGCGCTGGTGCTCGAGGGCGCCTACGAAGCCACGCTGTGGGCGGCGGTGCTGAACGCGCGCCAGCATGGCTCGAACGTGGTGTTCCTGACGCACCTGGGCGGCGGGGCGTTCGGCAACGAGCGCGCATGGATCGATGGAGCCATGCGGCGGGCGCTGCACCTGGTGCAGGGCCTCGACTTGGACGTGCGGATTGTGAGCCGGGGTGCGCCGTTGTCCGACGTGGTGCAGCTGGGGGCAGACTTCGCCTGAAGCTACAAGTGGACGGCGGTCTGAATGTTCGTACCGGCACTTGAGGCGGCGGGGCACGGCTTGACCAGGTAGAGCACGCTGATGATGCGCCCCGTACGGCCGTTGCCGTCGTGCACCGGGTCAATGCGTTCGAACTGCGTCGGCGGTTGCCGGCCGCGTACTCAGGAGACGGTATCGAAACCCTCCTGGCCGAAATGCGGGTCGAAGGCGAACGCTTCGTCCACCCCACTCTGCCGCATGGTCGCAAACGACCCGGCGTCCACGAGACTCAACTGCCGCCTGCGCCGATCGGCAAGGATGTCCAGCCCAGCGTCGTGCAATGACTCATCCACCCATACGACGCGCATGAGCGGCGCGAAGTCGGCCCGAAAGCCCCGTACCGCCTCGACCCCGAGCCGCCGCCCAATCAGGGCATAGGTCTCGACCAGCACGTAAGACGTGGTCATCAGTGCGGCGCGCTGCGCCCGCAGGCGCGCGAACGCCCGGGCGGCTCACTCGTGGTGCTCGTCCTCTGGGTTGAGCAGCGCGACGAGCGCCGATGTGTCCACGAACACCGTCGTCACTCGAAGGCCTCGGCCAGATAGCGGTCGTGCTTGCCCGACCCGTCGCGCTTGCCGGCCCGGTCGCGGTACGAACCGATGAGGCGCGCGGCCCGGTCGTAGAGCACGGTCCGATCCGGGCTCTCGTCGGCCAGACCCTTCTCCACGTACCGGCGAATGACTTCCGCGAACGAGAGTCCGTGTTCCCGGGCCTGCGCGCGCAGGCGTCGAGCCTGCGGCTCAGTGAGCAGGATCTGTGTTCTGACCATTTGCTCAGTGTAATCACAGCATGATGCACCGTCACACTCGGGCGGGTGTGAGACGAGTTCAAGTAGACCCTCCAGCCCCACCGCTGCCGCGGTACATGCGCCTGGCCATCTGCGCCCAGTCGCCGACGGCGTCCTCTTGTGCTCATCCCGCTGTTCTGCTGATATCCTTCCGGGCTATGTGGGCACACACTCAGAGCTTGGGCCGGCAGGTCGGACGTCGAATGGTTGCAGTCGTGGCGTTGCTGGTGCTCGCCAGCGCGTGCGCCAGCCCTCCGCCGGCGCCTCCTCCGGATCCAACCTCGCTCGACACGCCTGACATCGCCGCCGCGCTGAGCGCGTTCCAG
>JANMDX010000247.1:0-19463 GCA_031376505.1 Acidobacteriota bacterium | reverse complement strand
GCCTGGACGCCGGAAGTCCCGGTCGTTGCCCGTGACGATCGTGAGCCCGTGGCGTCTGGCGGTGGCCGCAATGTAGCTGTCTTCGACCGGCATGGGCTGGCCGCTTTTGTCGAGCAGTCGTTCCTGCTCGGCCCACACGTGGGCGACCGAGACGTTGAACCCGTGAATGCGCCCCTGCATGGCGTCCACCAGACGCGTCAGCCACGCCTGAAGCGCCTGGCGTTTTCGTCCTTCTTTCGTGCGAGCCCAGCACGCCAACTGGGCGACAGGCGAACCGGCGCCACGGTCGAAGACCCTGGCGCCGGCACGGAACCCGTCGCGCAGCCCCGAGAGGGCTGGTTCGCTACTTCGACGCCGTAGCCGGCGCCACCATGCTCATCTCCGCGTCGTAGATCGTGATGTCGCGGCTGACGACCGTGATCAGGCCAGGCGGGTTCAGCGCGTTGAAGGTCGTGAGTTCCGCAGGCGACATGACGCGGTTGGGCGGACGGCCCTTTTCGAGATCGGCGTAGCTTGCGTAGAAGGTGTTCGACACGAACGTCCCCGGCTGGCCGCCGAAGATGACCTCTCCGGCCGTACGGTGATGACCGGACTTCTTGCTGGCTTCGAGGAACGCCTGCACGTACTTCAGATACTCGGCATTGCGCCCAGGGGCGACCCGTACCGTGTAGCGTTCAGCCATCTTGGGCGCCGGGCTGCCTGCCGGGTCCCAGCCCATGTCGAGCCGCTGCCGGCCGATGTAGGTGTTGCTCGCCTCCACGAGTGTTCCAACCTTCTTCTGGTAGGCCGCGAACGCGACGTCGCCCATGCCCTTCTGCACGGCGCTTGGGGCGTCTCTGTCGGCCAGGCCGCTGTGCAACACGATGCGCAGCACGCGATTCGTGTTGCCTGTCGCAAACCGCCAGACCTGGCTAGCCGCCAGGCCGCCTTTCTTCGCGGCCGGGTTCGTCTCTTTGGAGATGAGCGCGCGGAACTCCGGCATCATTCCCGGCTTCACGCTGTAGGTGGTGGCCGTGTACCAGGACCCGAGTCCGCCGGGTGCCTGGGCCTGTGGGGCGACCTGCCAAACCGCGAGCCCGACAAGCAGTGCTGCAAATGCGAGGCGCTTCATACGCTGTCCTCCTGGAGAAGCCGGGAGCCGGCCCCTCAGGCGCGACGAGTGGACGACGGTTCCAATCGGGGAACCACCGCGGACGATACACCCGATCCGATGCGCCAAGCGTATGCATTTGATGATTCGAACGGCCGTGTCCCGGGCACCCGCGTTGTGGAGGCACGCCGGCCGCCCACGGGTGGGGAGGGGTTCGGCGGCGAAATCTGAGCACCGCGAGCTCTGCCGGTCACCCAGCGATGCGGCGCCCTTGGCAGCGCACGTCGCGTCAGCCCGGCATCGCGGAGCGAAGTTGAGCCGACGAGCCCCTCCCCGCCCGTGGGCGGCCGGCTCATCGAACTGCGGAGTTCCGGGGCTACCGTCCCGCCGCGGCGCGGCCGGCCTTGATGACCTCGTCATTCGGCACGAGCAGCGCCAGGAAGCCTTCTTTCACGCGCTGGGCCACGTCGCTGGCGTTGGCCGTCAGCATATTCACGAGCTTCACGCGTTTGGTCTCCGCGAGAATCTCCTGATTGCCCTTCTCCGCCGCCACGCGGTCGCCGTTGAGCGCGCCGGTCAGGCTGCCGATGCCGCACGCCAGCACGCTGTAGCCGCCGATGTCGGCCACGTCCTTGGCCTGCGCCACGGCGCCGGGATCCTCGAGCATCAGCATCGCGATCACGCTGCCCGTGGGATTGCTGGCCGACCAGACATTGGCGCGCGCGTCGGCAAACAGACTCACGGCCTGGCGTCCCTGGTCAAGATTCTCGACGTGCGGCAGCGTGATGCCGTCGGCGCCCATCGCGAGGATCTCCTTGATCCGCTGCAACGTCACCTGTGGGCCGGCCTCGGCCAGCGAGGGAATGCGCACGATCATCGTCTTGCGCCCGGGCGCGCCTTTCTTCCCCAAACCCTCGCTGATGGCCATCACGGCATTCCGGTCGTAACTGCCCTCGAGGTTCAGGAACACGAAGTCGATGAGCGGGTTCTTGGCGAGCGCCTGACCGCCGGCCACGGTGTACACGGCTGGACCACGGGTGGGACCACGCGGCGCGGGATTCTCGTCGGGCACGAACACGCCAAAGGCGGTCTTGCCGGCCGACCACAGATCGATCACGGCCGGACGCGCGCCCGCGGCGCCTTGCGCGCGCGCCGAACTCGGCGCCATCACGGCTACCACCACCAGACACGTCATCGCCACTTGCCGCATCGACATCGCTGACCTCCTCATGCGGGGACGATTCTATCCGGTTCATGCGACGGCCATGACCCGCTCCGCCACGTTATGATGGAGATGTCGTGCGTCGCCTCTTCGCCTTCGTGTGCGCTGCTCTCGCCAGTGCTGTTGCCGTGGCGACGTTGCCCGCGCAAGCGCCGCTGCCAGCGCCGCTCACGCTGCTGAGCGCACAGGGCCGGCGCCCACTCACCGTCGTGAGCGTGAACGGCACCGAGTACCTGGCCCTCGAGGAACTGGCGGCGGGCCTCGGCCTGACCGTACGCGACGACCGCGTCACCGGCGGCACGACCGTCACCCTGCGTGCCCGCTCGGCCGTGCTCACGCCCGATCGCACCGTGGTGTCGGTGCAGGGCCGCCTGGTTTCGCTGGCGGCCGCGCCGCTGCGTCAAGACGGCCGCGTGCTCGTCACGGCGGAGTTTGTGACGCGCGTGCTCGCCAGCGTGATGGACCAGCGCATCGAGCTGCGGCGGGCGGGCCGCCTGCTGGTACTGGGCGATCTGCGGGTGCCACGCGTGGCCACCCGCGCCGAATACGGCGCCAACGCCGCGCAGATCACGTTAGACGTGTCGCCCGCCACCGACGCCACGGTCACCGTCGCCGGCGGGCACGTAACCGTGACCTTTGCGGCTGACGCCATCGATGCCGCCGTGCCGACCGTGCCAGTGCAGGCACTGTTGCAGTCGATCCGGACTGGCGAGGGCGCGCCGACGCTGACGCTCGTGACCGGCCCGAGGTTTGCCTCGCACCGCGCCACAACGCAGGCCGTGGACGCTGGCACGAGCCGGCTCGTGATCGACCTGATGGCCACCGGCGCCGAGGGATTGTCGCCCGCCGCGGCGGCCCCGGCCGCGCCCGCCTCCACGCCATCCTCGCCATCCTCGCCAGCAGCGCCGGCCGATCCGTCGGCCGGGCTCCTGCCCTTCGACCCGGCGTCGGCGGACGGCGTGCGCACGGTCGTCATCGACCCGGGCCACGGCGGCGACGCCAACGGCACCGAGGGCCCGGGCGGCACGCTGGAAAAAGCCGTGACCCTGCAGGTGAGCCGCAAGGTCAAGGCGCTCATCGAAACCCGGCTCGGCTTGCGCGTGGTGATGACTCGGGATGACGACCGCACGCTCGATCAGGACGAGCGCGCGGCCATTGCCAACAACAACCGCGCCGATCTCTTCGTGAGCATCCACGCCAACGCGGCCGGGCGTCCCACCGTGAAGGGGGCTGAAGTGTATTACCTGAGCGTCGACCGCGCCGACCTCGAGACACGACGGCGCCTGCTGGATCCGGCCCAGGCGCTGCCGCAGCTTGGCGGCGGCACGCGCGCGATCGAGCTCATCCTCTGGGAAACCGCGCAGATGCGGCATCTGGAACAATCGGCAGCGCTGGCCGCGCTGGTCGAGGCCTCGCTGCGCGCGCGCGTCGAGATGAGCCCGCGGCCCGTGCAGCAAGCGCCGTTTCGCGTGCTGGTCGGCGCCAACATGCCGGCGGTGCTCGTGGAGATCGGCTACCTGTCGCATCCAGGCGAAGAGAAGGCGCTCGCCTCCGGCGAACATCAGGACCGCGTCGCCCTTGCCATCTTCGACGCCATCAGCACGTTTCGCGAGCGACGCGAGCGTCCCGCGCCATGAGCCGACGTCGATGGCTGATGGCCGTGGCCATCGGCGCCGTGACCGTGACGCTGGGATGGGCGCTCTTTGCGGCACTCGGACGGCAACTCGCCTCGCCGACGCCCGACGCCGAACCCCCCGCGCCGGTGGCCGACGTGTCCTCGACCGCAGGTCCGCGGATCTCGGCCATTCTGTACTTCGTGGCCGACGACGGCGTCAGCCTCGTGGGCGTAGCGCACGACGTGCCGCTTGGCGCGACGCCTGCAGCGCAGGCGCGCGCGCTCGTCGAAGCCCAGCTTGGCACCGAGCCCCCCGCACCGCTCGGACGGGCTGTGCCGAAAGACGTGGCGGTGCGCGGCGTGTTCCTGCCGGGCCGCGACGACGCCTACGTGGACCTCGACAGCGCGTTTGTGAGCGCGCTACCCGGTGGCTCCCACAACGAGCTGCTCGCCGCCTATGCCATCGTGTCGGTGCTGACGACGAACCTGTCGCCGGTCACGCGCGTGCAGATCCTGATTGATGGCCGCGAGGTCGAAACGCTCGCGGGTCACGTCGACCTGCGCGAGCCACTACGCAAGAATGAAGGGCTGATTCGTACTCCATGACCAGACAATTCGATCGCGCACCTGGGGACCTGCGTCCCGTCACCATCACACCCGGCTATCTGGCGCACGCGGAAGGCTCGGTGCTCATCGAGGTGGGCCACACCAAGGTGATCTGCTCGGCCTCGGTCGAGGACAAGGTGCCGCCGTTCCTGCGCGGCACGGGCAAGGGCTGGGTCACGGCGGAGTACGGCATGCTGCCGCGTGCCACCAACACGCGCAACACGCGCGAAGCCTCGCAGGGCAAGGTCGGCGGCCGGACGATGGAAATTCAGCGTCTGATCGGCCGCTCGATGCGGGCCGTCGTGCGCATGGAACGGCTCGGCGAGCGCACGATCTGGCTCGACTGCGACGTGATCCAGGCCGACGGCGGCACGCGCACGGCGTCCATCACCGGTGCCTTCGTGGCGATGGTGCTGGCGTTTGGCAAGCTGCGCCAGGGCGGCCAGTTGCCGGCGATTCCGGTCAACGACTACGTGGCGGCCACGAGCGTGGGCATCGTGGGCGGCATGCCGCTGCTCGACCTGGCGTACGAGGAAGACTCGAAGGCCGATGTCGACATGAACATCGTGAAGACGGGCGATGGCCGGTTCGTGGAGATTCAGGGCACCGCTGAAAGCGAACCCTTTGATGCCGCGGCCTTGGCCGGTCTGCTGGACCTGGCCACCATCGGCATCGAGCGCCTGATTGCGGCGCAGCGCGTGATCTGCGCCCCCATCATGGGCCGGTGATGCGGCCGCTGCTGCTGGCAACGACCAATTCCGACAAGGTGCAGGAAGTGCGTGCGCTGCTGCGCGGCGAGGCCGTGCAGTTGACCACGCTGGCCGACCTGCCGCCGCGGGCCGAGCCCGAGGAAACGGGCGACACCTTCGAGGCCAACGCCCGCCTGAAGGCGCGGTACTACGCCGAGGCACACCCGGGGCTCGTCGTGTCGGAAGACTCAGGACTCGAGATCGACGCCCTTCACGGCGAACCCGGCATCCGCTCGGCCCGCTACCTGTCGGCCGGAGCCTCGTACGGGGAACGCTTCGCCGACATCCTGCGGCGGCTCGCGGGCGTTCCCGACGCGGGCCGGACCGCGCGTTTCGTGTGCGCGCTGGCAGTGGCCGACGGCGCCCGCGTGTGCTTCGAGACCCGAGGCGTGATCGAGGGGCGGATTGCACAGGTCCCCGCCGGCAGTGGCGGCTTCGGCTACGACCCGATCTTCGTGTACCCGCCGCTCGGGTGCACCCTGGCCGAGGCGGGCGACGTCAAAGCGAGTGTCAGTCATCGATCTCAGGCCTTTGGCGCGCTGGCCCACTGGCTGCGCCATCTGGGATAACGTGTAGCACAGGCCCTCATGCAACAAGGCGAACGGTCGGAACGCAGCCGCGCGGCCATTCTCGACGCGGCCCTCGAGCTGTTCTCGCACCGAGGCTATGGCGCCACGAGCATGCGCGACATCGCCGGCAAGGCCGGCGTGTCCACGGGCAGTGTGTATCACCACTTCGAAGAGAAGGAAGCCATCTTCCAGGCGCTGCTCGAGCAGTTCCAGGCCGTCACCAAGCGCGCCGACTTCCCCATCAACGTGGCGCTAGAACGGGCTCAGGCGTTCGACGACTTCGACCTGCTGGCCACGGCCGCGCGCGAGGTGGTCGAGACATGGCGCGCCCACGTGGCGCTCTTCTACGTGGATGCCGTGGAATTCGAGGGCCGCCACATCCAGCGCTTCTACACCGACCTGGCGACCCGGTTCGAGCAGTTCGCCGCCGAGAATCGCGAGCGTCTGCAGCTCGACACCCGCATGCGCGCCGACGTGCCGCCCGCCGCGGCGCTGCTCTTTGCCACGCGCGTGTTCATGTATTACTTCTCGGTGGAGGCGATCTTTGGCGTGGACCAGCAGCTCGGTCTGCCCACGGCTGATGCCACGCGCATGATGGCGCGCATCCTGCGGAGCGGCATGCTCCGGCCCCCGCCGGACGCAACGCCGCCGCCCGCAGAGTTCACCCTCGCGGCGCCATACCCAGCCCCCGCATCTCGTGTTCCATGAGGTGTCGCAGCCCCTCATCCAGGCTCCGCGGCGCAAAGCCCCACTGCGCGCGGGCCTTCGCGTGCGATCCCAGGTAGGTCACGCCCGCCGCCACGCGCAGCGTCTCGGACGACAGGCCAGGCGGCAGATCGACCATCGACTCCACGGCCCCCAGCGCCGTCGATGCGCCGCGAAGCAGCCAGGGCGGCACGGCCGCCAGTGGCGCGGCGCGTCCGCTGTACTTCGACGCGACCCGGAGCGCGTCGCGCAACGTGTGCGGCGGTCCGGCGATGATGTAGCTCTCGCCCGTCACGCCCTGTTCCATGGCCTCGATGTGCGCCTGCGCCGCGTCGTCGATATGCGTCCAGCAATAGGCCGTGCGCGCCGGTACGAAGGGCATGCGACGGCGCAGATGACTCACGAACACACCGCGGATGGCGCTGGTGTCGCCCGGGCCGTACACGACTCCCGGCAACACGGCTACGAGTGGCAGTCCGTCGGCCATGGCCGGTACGGCCACTTCGTAGTGGGCCCGCCACTTGCTCTGGTCATAGGCCGACAAGTGCGGCCCGTCGAACCGGTACGTCTCGTCGACGAGCACACCGTGGGTGTCGGAGAAGATCGCGACCGTACTCGTATAGACGCCCTTGGGAATCCGCAGTTCGCGCATGACCTCGAGTAGGTGACGCGTGCCCTCCACGTTGACGGCCGTCGCCTGCGCCGTGGCCTTGGGCGCACCTGTCTTGTACCAGCCAGCGATGTGGAACACGCCGTCGGCACCGCGCATCGCGGCGCGGATCGAGCCGGGGTCGCCGATATCGCCCTGGTGCAATTCGGCGCCGAGCCTTTTCAGCAGCGTGGCCTTGCCGGGATCGCGCACGAGCGCCGCCACCCGATGGCCCCGGGTGAGCAGCTGCTTGGCCACTTCGGCGCCCACGAATCCGGTCGCGCCAGTGACGAAATAACGAGGCATGGGCGCACAGAATAGCGCACGCGACCTCGCGAACGGCCGGCCGGTGCACGGCAACTCGAAGGGGATTTTCGAGCCGATGAGCTGAAGGCGTGGTCAACGGATACAATAGAGGTTCCGGACACCAGACCGGAGTCACCACAGAGTCGGGGCGTAGCGCAGCCTGGTAGCGCACCTGCCTTGGGCGCAGGGGGTCGCTGGTTCGAATCCAGTCGCCCCGACCACTTTTCGATGTCCGTGGTTCCACCGGGGTTCCAGTTGGCGGCCTGCTGATGGCTGCCCCGCCGGCGAACTGACCTCCTTAGCGCCGTTGGGGCCTTGGTAGCCGCCACGATGGCCTCCAGATGTCACGTCGCGCGGGTCCGCGACTACGACGACGCAGCGAAGAATCCGTGCGCGGCAGGACCGATGCGCGTCATCGCCGTCTACTTCCCACGTCGCTAAGGCGTGCCCCCGGGACGCCCTCTGATCTTTCCTCGTGCTAGAGTGCGCGCCATGCGAGCGTCGTGGCTGGTCTGCACCGTCGCCTGGATAGCCGCGGCGGCTCAACTCGTGCAAGCGCAGCCATCCATGCCGGACATCGACCGGCTGCTCACCGGCGGACTCACGCCGGGCACCGCGGCGCTGCTGGTCGAGCACGTCAGCCGGCCCGAGGCGCTGGCACGGCTCGACGCCGCGCTTCGGCACACCCGCCCCGACGTACGTGCGGCTGCAGCGCGCGTTGCGTTCGTCGTGGGAGCTCGGGGCCTGCTACCCACGATGGCCGCGATGCTGGCGGTGGAGACACACGCCGACCCGGCCGCCGAGATGACCCGCGCCCTGGCCACTCTCGGTGACCCAACGCGCGACGACTTGCTCATCGAGGTCTGGGCACGCCTCGGTCGCGGCACCACGGCCGCGGCGGCCGTCGCCTACGCGGCGGCTCGCGGGCCGTCGGCACTCGAGGCGCTGAGCCGGCTGCGCGCCATCGACGACTCTGCGCCGGTGCTGACCGCCTTCATCCGCTCCGCACAGCCCGAACCTGCGCGGTTGCTCGCGTTGATCGGTCGGGCGATCGACACCAATGACCCGCTCACCTTTCAGGCCGCGCTGTCAGTGGCTGCGAGTCGAGACGTCGAGGTCGCTGACGCCCTGCTCATCCGCGCGCTCGAGTCGGCGCGTCCACCCGACCTGAGGGGAGACACAGCACGGCATGTTCTCGGTCGCCGCGGCGATGGCCCGCTGGCGGCGACGCTGACCACCGCCCTGGCGGCTGATGCGCCCCTCTCGACGGACGCGTCCGATCCGGAGGGCCTGGCGCTCCGTGAGTTCGTCGGTCGCGCCGCCGGCCGCCCGCCGACGACGTCTCGGGAGTGGCTGGCACAGTTCGACGAGCCGGACAACGCGCTGGCCGACCTGATCAGAATGCCGCGCGTGTTCGGCATGCTGACCGCCCTCGAGCGGCGCCAATTGGGTCGCGCCCTCCCATCCTTCCGGCAGGGTCCGGTTCCTGTGCCACCGCCGAACGGCGGGCACGCCTCCGCGCCCGCGGTGCATCTGCTCGACGCCTATCCTGTCGGCTTCATGCCCGACCTGATAACGACGACCGGATGCAACCTGGCCAAGGCGAAATCGCAGGGTCTCGGCGCCGGCGCCGCGCAGCTCACGCTGCGCCCAGACGGACGCGTCGCGCGCGTGTCGTTGATGGATACCGGCGTTTCGCAGGCCGGCTGCGTGGAGGCGCTGCGGGTACTATTCATGACCCACGTGACACGCGGTCGGCCAGCGACCGATGAGCAGTGGATCGCGGTTGCGCCCTTCGATAACGAGTACATCGCCTGCCGGGAATCGCAGGCGCATCACGCGTTCGGACAGGGCACTAGAGGTCGCGGACGCGTGACGCCGCCCAAGAAAACGCGGCACGTCGACCCTGTGTACCCGGCATCGGCGATCAGATCCGGTGTACAGGGTCTCGTACTGCTTGGAGCCACGATCGGCACCAACGGTTGCGTGGGCGATCTCCACGTTACGTCTGGCGTCGATCCGCGCCTCGATCTATCGGCACTGCTATCCGTCCTCGGGTGGCGATTCACGCCTTCCCTGGTCGCCGGCGTGGCGGTGCCGGTCATCATGACCGTGACCGTCCAGTTCACACTGCGATAAACGAGAGGCGTCACCGGGCGCCCGCGGTATTACGGACCGACCCCCTCACGTCAGGCTGAGCGCGTTTGGCAAGCCCATCAGCCGCGCCGTGAGTCTGGCTCCGAGCAGGGAGCACGCACCTCGCCGGCACACGGAGCCTCTGGCCGCGCCGCCGCCGCACGCAACCACCGCACCTGAGAATACGGTTACTTCATACGGCCCGACGTCGCGTGTCCACCAGAGCACGAGCGCTCGCTCGTTGCCGTACCTGACTTCGATGGGGCGAGGCATCAGTGCCCCATCGGGCATGTCTGGGGGGAGGAACTCAGGGTCGTAGCGGCGATACACCTCCTCCGCCTGCCGCGCCAAGTCCCAAGGTATCGTCACCGAGAGGTCCGACCCGACCGGTACCGCCGCAATTGCGCCTGCCGCCACGACCAGACGATCGTCTCTGAGGACCGAGAGGCCGAGGTCCCCACCCGCGCCGCGGACGAGATGCAGCACGTCGCCGGCGTGGAGCCTGTGGAGAATCGTGGACTCGACGTGAAACGCCGCGGTGCGCATGCTCGCGCGCTGGTCGTTGGCGTGGAGCGTGAACGAATGCCGCGCCACGAGCGGACGATCGGCGCTGGCGTGGGGCGTCAGTCCCGCGTCGCCCACGACCAGCCGAGGCGCCCACCCGACCAGCCGCTTGGGGCCTTCCGCCCCCAAGGGTATCCAGCCATCCTCCGGGACGGTCTGCTGCACCAGATCGCATTCGAACGACCCGTCTGCCGCCACCCTTGGAATCACGCCCCGATAGTCGAAGGTGCCACTTGGATGCATCGCCATGTGAGATTGTCTACTCGGGTTGAGCCCGGGCGCGCCAACTGCGCCAAGTTCGTCAAGCCTGCAGAGCGTCGCCGGATTCAGCAATGCCTGCTCGGAGCCAGGTCTGACGAGACGTCAGCGCACGTCGATCCTGACGTCGGACGTCGCCGGTCCCAGCCCCTGCGTGTTCGCGCCGCGAACACGCACGTAGTAGCGGCCGGGCGGCACACCCACGAAGCCAACGGTCGTCACGGCCAGGGGCGTGTCGAAGTTGAGCGTCGTCGCGCCGCGGTACGACCCGGCCTCGAGGCGATAGCTGACGGCTGCCCCGCCGGTGCTCGGCGGGTTCCATCGCAGGGTCACCGTGGAGCCGACGACGTCGGCCGCGAGGCCGATCGGAGGACCCGGCGGCGCCGGGCCATTCCCCGAGACCAGCAGCTCCTCCTGCGTCGGCGCTCCCGCACCTGCCGCGTTTACCGCCCGCACGCGCACGACGAAGGCACCGGCGGGAATGTTGCCGATGGTCGTGGACTGCGCCAGGCCCATTGGCAGCAAGAGATCGGTGCGTCCCCCCGCGGTGCCGGCCTCGAGCACGTACCCGTTCACGATTTCTCCCGCAACCCCCGACGGCTGCCACTGCGCGTGAAAGACGCCGTTGGTCAGGTCGGCGACGAAATTCCGCGGCGCGGCCGGCACGCTTTGGCCGTTGGCGCCCACCACCAGTTCCACGTCCTCGGTGGGCGGGCCGGCGCCGTAGTCGTTCACGCCGCGCAGCCTCAGGAAGAACCGTCCCGCCGCCACTCCGGGCCACTGGAAGTCGCCCGGAACCGCCGGCATATGAATGATGCCCTGCGTCGCGCCGGGGGCCAACCCACCCTCGAGGCGATAGCTGTGCGCATTGGCGAATGGCACGGGACGCCACGTGAACCGGGCGACGAAACCGTCGACCGCGGCACTGAAACTGGCGGGTGCTCCCGGGGGGCCGTTCGGCTGCTGCTGCACCGTTACGGCGACGCCCGCGACCACCACCGTCCCGGACCGAGGCGACCCCAACGGATTCGCCGCGGCGGTCACGGTGATTGACCCGCTGCCCACGCCCCCGGCCCCGGCAGGCACACTGAGCCAACTGTCGTTCGACGACGCCGTCCACGGCACGTCGACGACGTTGGCCGACACCGGGATCTGAAAAGTGCTGGCGGCGGGTCCAATCTGCACCGGCCCAGGGTTGACGAGCACCTCCGGGGTGAGGCCCGGCTGCGTGAGCGTGAAAGTCGCGTTGCCGACGGTGATGGTAGCGGCACGCGGCGACGAGTACGGTCCCCTCGGCGTGTAGCTGTAACCGAGCGGCTGGCTGCCCGTCCTCGTGGTGGTGTCGACGACAATCCAGGCGTCGCTTCGCGTCGGACTCCACGGGCAACCCGGCGTCGCCGTCACGTTGAGCGGTCCGAACCCGCCGTACGGCGAGCCGGTGGACGAAGTCGGCGAGACCGCATAGGCACAGGCGACGAACGTTGCCGTACAAGTCACGCTTGCCGCGCCGGTGACGACGCCGTCGGTGCAGTCGGCCGGGCCGCTCCACCCCGCGAAGCCCGATCCGGGGGCCGGCGTTGCGACCAGCGCGGCGATGATCCCGTCAGCGACCGACGTGGCGCAAGTCGCGCCGCAGTTGATTCCTGCTGGAAAGCTCGTCACGGTGCCGGCGCCCGACCCGGCGGTCGCAACGGTGACGGTGTGGGGCCCGCGCGCCGTGGCGTTGAAGCGGACAGAGCCAAACAGGCCGACCGGAAGTCCGTCGCAGTACTGCTCGAAGTTCGCCGCGAAACTGGTGATGGCGGTACCGACGCCGTAGACGATCTCGAGCACGGTGAAGCGACCGGTCAGCATCCCGCAACCGCGGCCGGTGCCCGACACGTCGAGTCCCGGTTCGTGTGGCGCCTGAAAGGGCCAGCGGGTCGCCATCTCAAAAGCGCCAGGGACCAGCGGCACGTCGCCCGGCGCCGCGAAGTTGAGCCGCCACCAGACGTTGGGAAAGTTCTCGAAGCGCACCTGGACGCCGTTGTCGAAGTTGCGCTCGGCGATGAACATCCCGTCGGCGGGCGCGTGAATCCAGTCACCGCCGGCGCCGATGTACTCACCGGGCCGGCTGTGCATGATGAGTACAGTCGGTTGGGCGGTTGCAGTCTGCGCCCACGCCAGAAGGCTGAGCACGAGAGCGAACTGCGGGAGGCCAGCGGGTCGGAATGGCATAGGCGGAGTCTAACGCGAGTCTGTCGTGCCCGCAGTTCCAAGGAAATGGATTGAACTGAGAGCCAGACCGTCGAGTTAGTCAGATTGGGCGCGCCCGTTCCACTCTTCCTCGCGCACCACTAGTCCTCGTACGTCGCGAAGGGTGAATCATCGATCAGGTCGAGCAACAGCCGGCGCTCGTGAGGCGCGCCGCGCGGTCTCTGCAAGGTGGCTGCAGGTAAACCCGCGACACCAGCCAAGCCCATCGCCGCGCGCCCCACGCACCGAAGCAGTACCGCTACTTCTTGAGATTGTCGCGCCACGCCATGATTTCGAGTTCCGCACGGATCGCGTCTTCCACGGGGACCACGGGCCGCACCTGAAACTCAAACGCTGGCAGCATCGTGCACAGCTGGTGGATCAGCAACTGGTCGTCGCAAGTCACCAGCATGTATCCGCCCCAATCGCCGACGCGGATGACGAACATCTCGATCTTGAAATGGTCGGGCTTCTTCCACTGGTTGAACACTTCCAGAATGCGTTTCTGAGCGTTCTCGTACTCCGCCGGCGAGCCCTGTGAACGCTCGTTCCAGACAATCATGTACTTCATGGCTTCTCTCTCCTTTTGAGGCACCCGTCGCGACCGCCGACGAGGAGATACTACTCCGTGGCTTCAAGTTGCACCGGCCAGGAGGTGCCTGGTCGCGCGGGGTAGAACTGGGTCCCGCCCGGTGCGCGCAGGTCGGAGAGTCGAGGGACGGTGCCGATTCGATCAGCGCAATCCGTCGAGCAGTGCGCGCACATGGCGGACGATGGCGTCACGCATCGGCCCGTAGCCTTGGTCGTCAGGCACGTCGTCCCACGATTGGGCCTTGCGCGAGGTCGTGGCCGCCTGCGGAAGCGAGCAGCCAATGGCGAAGATGTGCGTTGCGGCGGCGACATCCGCGGCGGCGATCGCCGTGGGCCGGCCATCGGGAACAGCAAGACCATCGGCCTTCAGACCAGCTACCACCCGAACCGACAGGGCGTCCTGAGGATCAATGCGCCGGAAAGACGCGCGCGCCGCGAGGCCGCGTCCCGCGGCGAGCTTGTTGAAGTAGACCATGGCGATGAGGCTCTTGGCCGCGCCGTGCTCACAAACGAAGACCATGTGCGGCGCCGGCGCACTCACGGCCTGCGGCGCTGCACTTGCGTCAGCGGCCACCACGGCCAGGAGCACCAGGCTGAGAAAGACCCTCTCCAGCTTCAAATGGGACATGTCGGCTCTCCTGTGGCCCGAGTCTAGCAAGACCCTTGACAGTGCTCGCTACAGGGCCCAAGGTGTGGTGAACTATGGGCGGTTCTTGCCGGAGCACGGAGGGCGCCAGTGCCGGTCACTGGTCGCCCTGCCCACAGGAGACAGCATGAAGAGACTCTCGCGATTCCACGTCGTGGCGGGCGTCCTGGCCGCCCTGCCGTGGGTGGTCGCGGCGCAGCCGGCCGGGGCGCCCGGGCTACGGGCCACCCTCGACGCGTACATCGACTCGCATCAGCGCCAGATCGTGAACGAGCTCGTCGAGCTGGTCTCGATTCCCAATCTGGTCGGCGACACCGAGAACATCGAACGCAACAGCGCCACGCTTCGCAGCATGCTGGCCCGCCACGGGTTTCGGGCCGAAGTGTTGCGGACGGGAGGGAATCCGTTCGTCTACGGCGACCTTCGGGTGCCGGGCGCGACCCGCACGATTTTGCTGTATGCGCACTACGACGGCCAGCCGGTGGATGCCCCGCGCTGGAAGCAGCGCAGTCCATTTGTCCCGATTCTTCGCGATGGACGGATGGAAGCGGGTGGCAAGGAGATCGCGGGGCTCAAGACCTTGACCAGGTTCAATCCCGAGTGGCGCCTCTACGGCCGGTCGGCCGCCGACAATAAGGCGCCGATCGTGGCCTTGGATGCGGCGTTGGATGCGTTGAAAGCCAACGGAGTCGCGCTCACCTCCAACGTACGCGTGCTCATCGACGGCGAACTTGAATCTGGATCGCCCAGCCTGGCCGAAGTGCTCGCAGCGCACCGCGACAAGCTGGCCGCCGACCTGCTGGTGCTGCTTGACGATCCCGTCCATCCGCGGGGCGGTCCAACGGTGGTGTTCGGCGCACGCGGCGTGCTCGGCATGGAGCTGACCACCTATGGTCCAAAGGTGGGCGTGCACAGCGGGCACTATGGCAACTGGGTGCCGAACCCGGGCATTCGTCTCGCGCGCCTGCTCGCCTCCATGAAGGACGATGACGGACACGTGCTGGTGAAGGGGTTCTACGACGGGATCGAGCCGCTGCACCCGGACGAAGAGGCCATGCTGCAATCGGTGCCTGACGACGCTCCAGGACTCATGAAACTGTTTGGGATGGCGTCACCCGAGGATCCTGGACTGACGCTGCAGCAGGCGCTGCAGCGGCCGTCACTGAATATCCGTGGACTCACGAGCGCCTACACTGGCGCCGACGCCCGCACGATCATTCCCGACACGGCCACCGCGGCGCTGGACCTGCGCCTCGTGAAGGAGACGCCCGGGCGCGCGATGGTCGAGAAGATCAAGGACCACATCCGCGCGCAAGGGTATTACCTCATGGAGACGGATCCCGACGACCTGACCAGGGCGCGTTATCCCCGGATCGCCAAGCTCGTGATCCGTGGCGGCACCGATGCCTTCCGCACGTCGCCGTTGCTGCCCGAATCGCGCCTGGTCGTGTCGACGCTCGAAAAAATGTTCGGCGAGCGCCCCATCCAGATCCGCACGAGCGGCGCTACGGTGTCCGCGGCGACGGCCCTCATTGGCGCTCTGGGATTTCCGGCCATCTCGCTGCCGATCGTGAACTTCGACAACAACCAGCACGGCGAGAACGAAAACCTGCGGCTGGGCCATCTGTTTACCGGCATCGTCTCGATCGCCGCGGTACTCACGATGTAATTCGTCTCGGCTCGTTCACCCGTTTCTGAAAGAGAGGTCCCATGGACTTGACGCATCGTCGTGGATTTTTCGGCCGGTTGGTTGGCGCGGCTTCGGCCTTCGGCGTGTCGCTGACCGCGCCCCGTGCAGCCTCGGCGCAGGCACCGCCAGCGGAGACCTGGCTGAGTGGGGTGAAGGGCACGCATCGGTGCTTCTTCGACATCTCGAAGCACATGAACGGCGTCGGGCTGCTGCATGTTCTCAACTACCTGAACACCTATGCGGCGGCGTACAAGGCCCCGGCGGGGCAAGTGGCCGCGGTGTCGTCGTTCTACGGCATCGGCCCGGCGTCCAGCATGCCGTTGGCCTTCAACGACGCGATGTGGGCCAAGTACGGGTTGAGCGAGTACACGGGCCTGAAGGACGCCACCGGCAAGCCGTATGCACGCAATCCCTTTCACCGCCCGACGGCCACTGAGCTGCACCTGCTGATGCAGGGCATGCAGACGCCGACCATTCCCATGTTCGCTGGCGCCATGCCGGGGCTGGGCATCGAGAGCCTGCAGAAGATGGGCACCACATTCCTCATCTGCGGCAACGCGTTCGGGGCGTGGTGCGCCGAACTCGAGGTCCGGGGCAAGGGCAAGGCGGCCGAATTGCAGAAGGAGCTCGGCGCCAACCTGCTGCCCGGCGTCACGATGGTGCCGGCCATGGTGATCGCAATCGAACAGGCGCAGGCTGCCGGCATCGCCTACAACCGCCAGTGACGCGCGGCGCTGGCGGTCTGTCCCCCAGGCGCTGACCAAGTACGATGTCGCCGTGGACAACGGCTGGCAGCACTCCGCGAAGGCGTGGATCACCGACATGGGCGAGCACGGCGACTTCGGCCGTCGCTACGTGCTCGATCCGGTCATGCTGCCGCGCGCCTTGGCCCGGGCCCCGCGTCGCGTGCTCGACGTCGGCTGCGGCGAGGGCCGGTTCTGCCGGCTGCTCAGCAGCCACGGCGTCGATGCGGTGGGTGTCGATCCAACGCCGGCGCTGCTTGCGGCCGCGCGCGCACGCGACACGGGCGGTATCTACGTGGAGTCGCCGGCCGAGCACCTGCCCTTTGGCGGCGAGACGTTCGATCTCGTCGTCAGCTACCTGTCGCTCATCGACATCGCAGACATCCAGGCGGCGATCCCCGAGATGGCCCGTGTGCTGCGCCCGGGAGGCGCGCTGCTCATCGCGAATCTCACGAGCTTCAATACCGCCTGCGGCGACCGTGGCTGGGTCAAGACTGCAAGCGGCCAGCGCCTGCACTACCCCATCGACCACTACCTGCAAGCACGGGCGATGTGGATCGCGTACCGGGGCATTCGCATCGTCAACCACCACCGTCCATTGAGCACCTACATGAGCGCGCTGCTACGGGCGGGACTGGTCCTGACCCACTTTGACGAGCCCGGACCCAGTCACGACACACCGGCATCACGAGCGGCCGCCTACCGGCGCGTGCCCTGGTTCGTGGTCATGGAGTGGCTGAAGCCGACGGGCGCAGGTGTGCCCCGATGATCAGCTCACCGGACCGTGCGCTCGCGTGTCGCCTGGCCGTGCCGTCGGAGCAGCGGCTGCTCGAGGACCTGCAGCGTCGCGCGTCGCTCAACAATGCTGGGGACCGCGAAGCCCTGCTGGCGAATCCCGATGCCATTGCGCTGCCGCTCGAACAGATCGAGCACGGGCAGGTGTTCGTGGCCGAGCGCCAAGGCGTGGTGCTGGGTTGTGCCGCCGTCGTGCCGCGCGACGACGGCGGAAGCGAGCTCGATGCGTTGTTCGTGGAGCCAGGCAGGTGGAAGCAGGGCGTCGGACGCGCGCTGGTTGAACACTGCGCCGGCGTGGCCCGCGCGCGAGGCTCGGCCGTCCTGCACGTGATCGGCAATCCCCACGCGGAGGGGTTCTATCTCGCGTGCGGGTTCGAGCAGGCCGGCACCATCAACACACGGTTCGGCGTGGGCCTGGTACTGCGACGCGAACTGTAGGCCACACGGCCCGCCTCGGGCATCTGAGCGGGCCGCGAGAAAGCCGATCGGCAGCTCAAGGTGCCAAGCGGAACGCCAGCGAGTACGAGTGCGTCCCCGAGGTCTGACCGGTCAAGGGCTGACCAGCCACGAGGCCCTGATACCGGCGTCTGATGCCCGCATCGAAGGTCACGACGTTTCGCCCGGCAGGCAAACGTATCGGCACTCCTTGGGTAAGGCGGACTCGTGAACCGCCAGTCGGGGTGACAAACAGATCACCGTCGTTGACAGTGGGCGTGACGTCGAACGGCACGCGAAGAAATACGCTGTAGGCGTCCCCGATGCCTGCGACCACATCTGCATTGCGAACTGGGGTGCCGTCTACCGCGATGGACGCCTGCGTCGTCGCCGCGAAGCTCACGACGAGCCCACCAGGCGCGCCGGTGATCGTGCGGGTGAGGGCGGCGGCGCCACGTGCCGTGTAGCCGTCCCCGGCGATGCCAACAACCGTCGCGGGCAATGTGACGGCAATACTCTCCTGGGGCGCGAACGTTCCTCGTTGGTCCGTGACTCTGAGGCCCGCGCCGAGCGTGTCGTCGAGCCGGACCAAGGCATACAAGCCCCCACCGTCGAACCCGATATCCCCGCGGGCATCAATCGTCAGGATGCCGCCGGGCAGGTCTTCCAGGCCCGGGTTCGAGCCGGGGACCACGACCGCGCTGATCGTAATGGTGCTGACCCCCGACGTGGCCGTGACCGACACGGCCGTCACGATGGGCGTCGGAAGAATGCCGCCGGCTGGGGAGACGGTAGCGCTGGTGGCCGTGATCGTGACCGCCAGCGGGATGCCGGGAAGTTCGTTGCCGTCGGTGAACCGCAGACGGACATCGAGCGGTAACGAGGCCGGCGTGCCGGGCGTCAACACCGGCACGGGTGCCGCCTTGATGACGATGCTCACGCAGTAGGTCGGCGTGAACGGCAGTGGTGGTGGGACATCGAACTGACCGCCCCAGAACGCACCGAGGCGCGACACGGTGGCTACAACACTCCCGACATTCGCCTTATTGGCAAGACACTCGACGTTCTGCCCATCGATGGTCGCGCTCAAGGCCAGGAAGAACAGCGCTTGGGCGTTGTCGATCTCGGTGCCGAGGGGTTGCCCAGAGGCGCCGTTTGAACGGTCGGTGATTGAGAACAGGTCGTTGTAGACGTCCACCCACGCCAGCCACTCGGTGGCCACGCGGGACATGCCCGCTCCCGCCTGACCGGGTAACGGAAAGCGCTCGGCAGTCAGTCGCGGCACGATGCCCGACTGCAGCCAGGTCCGCAGAGTTGATGTCCAGGCGGACGTGAAGGCCGGGCTGACCGGACCGCCTTGCGCCGCCAGCCGGAGTCGTTCGGCCTGGTAGAGCGGAATCAGTTGCCCGCAGGCCGTCTGTTGCTGAACGGGAAGCGCCGCCAGCGAGCATTGAAGTTCCAGGCCCGTCTCATCAATGGCCACCCCGGCCACCGAGAAATGTGGCACCTGCATCGTGGCCACGTTGCCCACGATCTTCACGGGTACGCGTTGCAGGTTGCGGCCGTCGGTGTCGGCGACAAAGCCTGTCAGACCAAACGGCGGCGCCTGAAAGCCCACCGGCAGTGTGATCGTGAGCGTGGCTGGCGTGTTGAAGCGCAGGCCCGACGGCTCGGCCCGTACCCCCGCCACCAGCGGACCGCCCTGCAAGTCGTTGAAGGCCGTGAGCGGCGCAATCGTGATGGGCGTGGCGGTATTCAGACCGCCAGCCGGCACCGTCAGCCGCAACCCGATGCCGCTCGCGGTGCTGGTCTGCACCGCCCCGCCCGTGGGGGCGATCGTGGCTGCCACCGTGCGGCTG
>JANMDX010000240.1:0-3828 GCA_031376505.1 Acidobacteriota bacterium | reverse complement strand
GTTCACGTCGCGCGCCTTGATCACCCGCGCCAGATCCGGCGTGGCGCCGAACACCTGCGCCGTGGCCTCGGCGAATGTGAAGCCTGGGCCCGTGTACAGAAACACCTGGTTCGGCTCGGGCGTACCGGGCGCGGAGTAGTCTCCGCCGTTGGCAAAGAGCAGGTCGGGGCGGCCGTCGCCGTTCAGATCCGCGATCTCCACCTTGTTGGTCCAATACTTCGTGACGGGTATGGCGTCGGGCGTGACGTCGAACCAGAGCGGGCCGGCCGTCTGCGCCGACACGGCGATGGCCGCCACGAGCACGGCCGCCGAAAGGCACAGCAGCGCAACCCGGGTCACCAGAGGCATGACGCATCTTACACGGACAGCGCTGGACATCCGGGGCCGTTGCTGATGTGATCGCGCCGTCCACAGCGGCGCCGCGCCGGCGCGAGCAGACACCTGGAGTGTCAGATGCCACGAGTCAGCCGACGCGCGTTTCTCGGCACCACCGGCGCCTCGCTTGCCGCACTGGTCGGGCCGCGCGACGCCGCCGCGCAGCTGCGACGCTACCGCGTCCTGCTCAACTCGAACTTCTCGGGACCGCAGGCGTTCTTCTTCCTGGCGCAGGACCGCGGCTATCTGAGAGCGGCTGGCCTCGACGCTGAGTTCGTGGGCGGTGACGGCGCCGCCGCGATCGTGCCAAGAATTGGCGGGGAGGGGTTCGACTTCGGCTACGGCGACCTCAACGCGCTCGTGCCGCTCGTGGCCAGGGGCATGTCGGATGCGCCGATTGCCGTGTACGTGACGTTCAACACGACGCCGCTCACAATCGCGGTGGACGCCGCAGGTCCCGTGAAGGCACCGAAGGATCTGGAGGGGCGCATCGTCGCCGGCCATCCCATCGACGCCGCCCTGGAAGTGTTTCCGGAATTCGCCACCGCCACCGGCATCGACCGACAGAAGGTCACGATTCAGCGCTCGTCCGCCAGCATGCGTTCACTCGTGGAAGACATGCTCGCGGGCAAGAGCGCAGGCGTCTTCGGCTTCGTCAATACGATCATCGCGTCGGTGGCGCCGGCCGGCATCGACGGCCGCACGCGGCTGCGGTTCCTGGAATACCGCCATCACACGCCCGACCTCTACGGCAACGCGCTCATGGTCTCGCGGAAGCTCCTGGCTGAGCGGCGCGACGACGTGGCGGCATTCGTGCGCGCGGTGAATCGTGGACTGGCTGACACGGTGGCCGAACTCGACGCGGCCATCGAGAGCGTGGCCGCGCGCGACCGTACCGTACGCAAGGACGTGGACCGGCCGCGCCTGGCCGGCACGCTGGCCATGGAGATGGCGCATTCCGAAGGCGGGCGCCTCGGCATCGGCGACGTCGACGACGCAAGGCTCGCCCGCGGCCTCGCGCTCATCGCGAAGAGCCGCGGCCTGGCGCGCGTGCCCAGGACCGACGAGATCTTCACGCGCGACTGTCTGCCGCCGAAGGCCGAGCGCATCACCACGCTGGCGCGCTAAACAGACCGGGAGCCCAGAGCCATGTCAATCCTGACCAGACGACACTTCCTCCGCGCCGCGGCTGCAGCGCCGGCGCTCTCGCTCGTAACCACGCAGCGAGCGAGCGCGCAGACTCGTCTGCGCATGCTGCTCAACTCGGGCTATTCCAGCGTGAACGCCTGGTTCTGTCTGGCCGAGGACCGCGGCTACCTGCGCGAGGCTGGACTACAACTCGCGTTCACCGACGGCCGCGGCGCCTACACGGCCGCGGGCCGCACCGCCGACGAGGGCTTCGACATCGGCTACGGCGACGTAAACGCGCTCGTGGAGCAGGCGGCGGCGTCCAACCCGCGGGCTCCCGTCGCGGTCTACATGATGTTCAACCGCTCGCCGTCGGTCGTGGCGGTGCCGGCGGGGTCGACGATTCGCACGCCCGCCGACTTTGCCGGCAAACACTTCCGCGGGCACGCCACCGACGTGGCGCTGCAGACCTTTCCTGCGCTGGCGGCAAAAGTCGGCCTCGACGCGACGCGCGTGCGCATCAGCAGCAACGAAGACGGCATGGGCGCGGTCGTAGACAGCATGCTGCGCGGCGACACCGACGGCACCTTCGGCTACGAGTCCACGATCACCGCCGCGCTCATCACCGGACAGATCCCGACCGACCGCGTGCGGTTCTTCTTCTACCGCGACCTCGTGCCGGAGCTATACGGTAGCGCGCTGATGGTGTCGAGGCGCATGCTCGCCGAACAGCCCGCGCTCGTCGAGGGCCTGGTCCACGCCGTCAACCGGGGCGTGCGTGACACGATTGCCGACCCGGCGGCCGCCCTGGCCGCGCTGAAAAAGCGCGTGCCCTCTGCGGTCGAGCCGGCCGAGCGCGCGCGGCTCGAGCTGACGCTCAAGGGCGAGATGGCGCACCCTGAAGGCGCAACGCTCGGCATCGGCGCCATCAACCCGCAGCGGTTCGCGGCAGGCATCCACCTCTTATGCGAGACCAAGGGACTCGCACGGGTACCGGCTGCGAAGGAGGTGTTCACCGACGCGTTCCCAGTGCCGCCGGCCGAGCGCATCACGCGGCTTGGAGCGCCCTCCAGGTAAGATTCCGTATGCGTCAGACCCGCGTCGCGGCTGCTCTCGTCTTGCTCGTCCTGCTCCACGCCCGCGAATCGGCCGCCCAGCGTCCGCTGCCTCAGGCCCTTGCCGATCCGCAGGTCGCCAGAGCGCTGGCCGCGGTCGACGCGAGGCGCGACCAGACGGCGCAGTGGCTGGCCACGATTGGCGGCATCGTGTCGCCCTCCGGTCAGGAACGCGAGCGGGCCGAGGCCGTAGCTGCCGAGATGCGCCGCATCGGACTGGCCGACGTCACCCTCGACGCCACGCCCAATGTGGTCGGACGCATCCGCGGCCGGTCCGGCAAGGCGCTGGTGTTCGTGTCCACGCTCGACGATCTCGCCACCGTAGCCGCCCACCAACGCGCCACCACCGCCAAGCCGCGCATCGACGGCGACCGTGTCGTCGGCCCGGGCACCAACACATCCACCACCACGGCGGCGCTCGTGGCTGCGGCCGACGCGCTCGTCAAGACAGGCGTTCGGCCAGAGCACGACCTGGTGTTTGTCGCCGTGGCGCAGGAAGAGACCGGCCTGGTGGGGATGAAGGCGCTCTACGAACAGTGGAGGGACCGCGCGCTGGCGTTCGTGGACGTGCTCGGCGACGGCCATAGCGTGACCTACGGCGCCATCACGATTCACTGGTGGAAGGTCGTGGCGAGTGGCCCCGGTGGACACTCGCTGAACGGCGGCGTGCCCAACGTAAATCAGGGCATCGGCCGCGCCGTGGACCGCATTCTGCAGCTGCCCCAGCCCGAGCAGTACAAGGCCGACCGCATCGTCGTGAACGTCGCCATGCTGCAGAGCGGCGCTGTCTACAACCACAAGCCCGACACCGGCTGGTTCTCGCTCGACGTGCGGTCGCTCAACGGCGCGCGCGTGGAGGAGGTCGAGGCCGAAGTGAAGAAGATCCTGGCGGGCGTCTCCGCCGAGACCACGATCCGGTTCGACATGCAGCCGTTTCAGATCACACCCGGCGGTCAGCTTCCCGGCCTGCGCGACTCGGCGCTCGTGACCACGGCCGAAGCCATCTCGACCCACCTGGGCTACACGGCGCAACTAGGCAACGCAGGCTCCGCGAACCTGAACGTGCCGCTCGGACGAGGTTCGGTGGCCATCGGCATCGGCGGCAACCGCGGCGGTCAGCGCGGTTTCCCAGACGAGTGGGGCGACATCCCGCAGATGATGCGCACGGCACAGTATCTGGTGCTGCTCGCCGCCACGATCGGCTGGTAAG
>JANMDX010000365.1:0-10883 GCA_031376505.1 Acidobacteriota bacterium | reverse complement strand
CAGGCCGAATGGAAGGCCATCGGTCCGGTCACGCGCGGCCGCGAGAAGGCCGTGTGGGAGCGGTTCCGCAAGGCGTGCGATGCGTTCTTCACGCGGCGTCAGGCCGACATGAAGCAGCGCAAGCAGGACTGGGGCGAGAACCTGTCCCGCAAGGAAGCGCTGATCGCCGAAGCCGAGCAGCTGGCCCAGTCGACCAGCTGGGAGCAGGCGTCGGCCCGGCTCAAGACCTTGCAGGTCGAATGGAAGACCATCGGCCCGGTGAAGAAGAGCAAGTCCGACCAGGTGTGGGAACGGTTCCGCGCCTCGTGCGACCTCTTCTTCGAGCGCTTCAAGAACCGCGACCAGGAAGCGATTCAGACCAAGTTCGTGGATCGCGACACCTCCGTCGCTGAGATCGAAGCGCTGGTGCCGGCCGACGACGCCCCGCTGCCCGACGACCTCTACAACAAGGTGCAGGCGGCGCGCGCACGCTGGCTGCAAGGCCCGGAGCTCCCGCGCCATGTGCTGGCACCGCTGGCCGAGCGCGTGAATGCGGCACTGCTCGCGCTGGTCACCCGGTGGCCGGCGGCGTTCACCGGCGGCGACCTCGACCCGGCCGCCACGGCCAAGCGCATGGAGAAGCTGTGCGCGAAGGTGGAAGCACTGGCGCCACACGACGGCGGCGGTGCGGCCAAGCCCACGGCGGCGCTGTCGCCGGCGGAATTGCTCGCCCGTCAGTGGCGCGAAGCGCTCGCGGCCAACACGATGGGCGCCGGAGCCAACAAACAGGCCGAAGAAGCGCGGCAGCGCGCGGCCGACCAGGAACTGCGCAGCGCGCAGTCGGCGTGGCTGCGGCTCGGGCCGGTGCCGGCCGAGGCGCGCAAGCCGCTGCAGGATCGCTTCGATAAGGCCGTGCGTCGCGTGCTGGAATCGCGTCGCCGTCCCATGGCACGCGCGTAGGGCGCCGGACTCATACACCACTCGAGCGGCTGGTTCTTGGTGGGCTAGCCGCTCTTGTCTTGTACGGTCCACTGGTGGAGACGTCGAGCAGAGGGCGTCCCGTTGTCGCAGCCGGCAGTCGAGCCCACGAGACATCTCCCGCGCGGCTCAACGTGGTCCGCCTTGGCGGAACGTCCTGCCGCGGTGAGGAATGGCCCCCGAGACCACGGAGGGCCGCCAGGGCAGGCGGTGCCCAGATTTCGCCGCAGGAGACCACCCGTCGTCTCAAGTGCCGCGGGTCCGGTCGGGTCCGCTGGCTCGCTACGATCGATGGCCCGTAAAGAGCGTGCCCGCGTCGACGACGCAGAGCAGGCGGCAAAGCGATCCACAGCTTCGCTCGCCGACGTGTCTGAACCGGTGGCCGTATCGAGAGCGAGGCCGAGCTCCCTCGCGACGCTCACGTGGGCGCCGAGAAACAGGGCTTCCATCCCGGAGAGCTCCTCTGCAAGGCTGACTGGCACTGGCTCGGCCGACAGTACAGGGGGATGTCGATGAAGACTTCTCTCCCCGGCCCGGCTGCTCCCGCTATCGGCATCTCGAGCTGCTTGACGTGCGTCTCGCGGGTCAGGGTCAGCAGACCCTTGAACAAGTCGTCGAGGAGAGTCGTGTACCCCGCGTCGAGCCTGAGCCGCTCTCCCCTCAGGCATTCGCTCCGGGAGCACGAGGGCCTTCAGAGCCCACGTCTGGTAGTCATACCATCCCGACTCGGCGCGCGGTGCAAGAGCAAGCTCGCTGGAGCGGATCCGGCGGACCACCTCGTCCGCGAGGACGAAACCGTCCGGGATGGGTCTGGAACCAAAGAGCTTCTTGATGATCGGGTCCGGCGTCTCGCTCGAAGGAAAAGCCCAAGTCGATTGGCGCCTCGACTGCAAACACTTGTGTGGAAAGGTCAAGCTCGACCCTAAAGCCATCGCCGGTTCTTGTGCGCGTCCGTGGGACCTCGAACGCCCCAGCGGCAGTGCGGCCCGCTCCAACAGCGGCCGGTATGGCAGTTACCGGCGAGTCGGTCACCAGGCCGAGCACTGATCCAATCGAGGCGCGAAGTCCCTGCATGGAGCACCCGTCTATTCTCGGCAGCGAAGTTGGTCTCGCGGCTCAAAAATCACTAGCAGCCCGTGGCTGCCTCGTTGCGCCGGACATGCGTGCCCGCGGCCTATTCGGGGTGGAGGATGCGGTCAAGGACCGTAGCAGGGCACCGGTCTCCTGCTGCCCGCGGCGGAGGCGATTCGGTGTTGGGCACGCATGGTGCATAGGTCGATGTGTACTGGTGCCGGCATGACGGGTTCTCGACATCGCGCGTCGGATTCGACGGACACCTGGCGGCGCGTGCTGGCCTGCGCCTTCGTCATCGTCGTGGCTGGCGTCTTCACCTGGGCTCTGACGTCACGGAGTGCGCGCGTCGCGCACCAGACGGACTTCGCGGGAGGGGTGCCCAGCGAACGGCCGGGGGGGGCAGGCTCGCCGTCCTCGCGCCCGGCGCAGCAGCCTGAGCCGCAGCCGCTGGCTGTGGCCCTTGTCGGCCTGCGCCTGTCGGCAGCCGAGCGGGCTGAGCTGCGAGAGCTGTATGGCCCAGTCGGCGTCGTCCCGCTGTGGCTTACCGATGGTGGGCTCACGCCCGAGGCGCGCGAGGTGGTGTCGGTGCTGGCCTCCTCGGCGCAGCACGGCTTACGTCCGGCAGACTACCTGCTGGGCCCAGCGGCCGTGTCGGACGCGGCCGTCCCACCTGAGCCACAGGCGCAGGCGGCCTACGACGTGGCGCTCAGTCTCGGCGTGCTGCGCTACATGCGCCACCTGCACCTGGGCCGTGTGGATCCGCGCGCCGTCGGCCTGCGCCTTGACACGTGGTCCGAGCCCCACGATTTCGCTGCGCTGCTGCGCGAGTCGATCGCTGCTCGCCGAGTGCCCGCGGCGCTCGACGCCCTGGCGCCGCCGTTGGTCGCGTATGCGCGTCTGGTCGAGGCTCTGGCCCAGTACCGGGCCATCGCGGCGAGGCGCGACCCCGCGCTGCCGCCGTTTGTGCGCACCGTGAAGCCGGGTGAGGCGTATCCCGCCGCGCATGCGCTCGGCGTCCATCTGGCCGCACGAGGCGACTTGAACGAGGCCGACGTGCCCGTGTCCGATGCCAATCGCTACGAGGGCGCACTCGTCGACGGCGTGCGGCGCTTTCAGACCCGGCATGGACTCACGCCCGACGGCGCGCTTGGTGCGCGCACGGTGGCGGCCGCGCTGGTGCCGGCCGCCGAGCGGGTGTGGCAGCTCGAGATTGCGCTCGAGCGGCTGCGTTGGCTCCCGGACCTGGGTCAGCGGCGTCTCGTCGTCGTGAACATCCCGATGTTCCGCCTCTGGGCGTGGGACACGCTCGGCGGCGATCAGATGCCGGCGTTCTCCACGAGCGCCATCGTGGGGAAGGCCATGCGCACCGAGACGCCGGTCTTCGTCGAGACGATGCAGCACGTGATCTTCCGCCCCTACTGGAATGTGCCGCGCTCGATCTTGCTGGACGAGGTGCTGCCACTGATGCGGCGCGACCCGGCCTACCTGACGCGGCAGCAGATGGAGGTGGTGGCGGCCCCGGGCGACGAGGCCCGCCCGGTGGCTGTCGGCTCCGGCACCATCGACGCGCTGCGGGCCGGCGCGCTGCGCGTGCGTCAGCGTCCGGGTCCGCACAACGCGCTCGGGCTGGTGAAGTTCGTGTTTCCCAATCGCGAGGGCGTCTATCTGCACGGCACGCCGACGCCGTCGCTGTTTGCGCACGACCGGCGCGACTTCAGTCATGGGTGTATCCGCGTGGCCGACCCGCCTGGATTGGCGCGCTGGGTGCTCGACGGCGTGGGCCGGTGGGACGCAGGTCGCATCGAGCGGTCCATGCATGCCGACGTGTCGGAACGCGTCGATCTGCCCGTGCCCATTGACGTCGTGCTGTTCTATCTCACCGCCGCCGTACTACCGGAGGACGACGCGGTTCACTTTGCCGACGACATCTACGGACACGACGCGGCGCTTGGCCGGGCCCTGGCCCGGGTGGCGACGGGCCGCTGACCAACGCCGCCTACCAGGTGCGGACGCGGCCCGTGTCGAGGTGCACGAAGTTCGAGGCGGGGTAGTAGCCCACGCCGCCCGCGCCCAGCGCCTGCGCCGAGCGGCGAAGCGCGGGCAGGGGCACGTCGCCGAGCCGGATGTCGATGGCGCGCCCCGACATGTGCAGGCTGTGCGCCGCGACGCCTTCGCTCTTGGCACGCAGCGCGGCGTTCGTGTGCGGTGAGCGATAGCCCGAGATCACCTCGAACGACCGGCGCGTGTCCACGCGGTGGCGCACGTCGAACAGCACGTCGAGCAGGGCGGGGTCGATGGCGTGCACGTCGCCCGTGCGGAAGTCGCGGAGCAGGTGGTTCACCGCCTCGAGCGCATCGGGCTGATAGCGGCCCGCCTGGAAGTACTCGACCGCTAGAGTCTCGCCGGTGTGCAGGTGGCTGAAGTGCAGCTCACGCGAGGCCGCCTGCGGAGCCGCCCACGCCGGCGGTGGCATGAGCGCCAGTGAGCCGGTGGCCAAGGTGGTCAGAAACTGGCGGCGGCTCGGTGGAGTCATCCTCCGATGGTAACAGGGGAGAAACGCGCAAGCGCAGGAAGAGTTCGCAGTGGTCCGGTCCGGCCCATCACGGCGTGTGGCGAATTTCCCGGCGAATGATTCCAGCGTCGGGCTGTAGACCGTTGGCACGCCGCATGGATTAGGGAGTCAGTGGAGGCGGTTATGGTTCGCTCGTTGTGTGTGTCGGCGGTCGTAGTCGTGACGGCGCTCGCGTTTGGAAGCGGTGACGCCGCGGCTCAGAACCAGAGCCGCTGTGCCGATTGCCATTTCGCCAATCCCGGGTCGGTGTCGTTCTCGCACCTGTCCGAATGGGACTTGTCGCCGCATAGCCGCAAAGGGGTTGGATGCGAGACCTGCCACGGCGGCGATCCGAAATCGTTCGAGCCGTTTGTCGCGCACAAAGACATTCTGGCGCGCACGAACCCCGCCAGCCCGGTCCATCGCACCAATCTGCCGAAGACGTGCGGCACCTGCCACACCGGCCCACTCGTGCAGTTCCAGCGCAGCAAGCACTTCCAGCTGCTGCGGGCCGGCGACAAGAACGGGCCCACGTGCACGACGTGCCACGGCGAAGCAGCCGGCCAGCGCCTGTCCCCCAAAGCGCTTGAAGGGCAGTGCGCGTCGTGCCACGGGGCGGGTAAGATTTCGCCGCATCCTGAGAACCCGGCGCGCGGCCGGCTGGCCGCGGAAGGCTTGCGGGAAGCCCGGGCGCTGCTCAAGGACGTGCGCGGCGCGATCGCGCGGGTGAAGGATCCCGTGCGGCGCAAGTCGCTCGAAGACGCGGCGCAGCAGGCTGAAGTGCCGATCATCGAAGCGACGCAGGCCGTCCATGCCTTCGTGTTCGATCAGCTCGAGGAGCGGCTGGGCACGGCCCGTGCGCGACTGACGGCGCTCTTCGAGCGCGTGTCGAACCCCGACGCGAGGTGACCGACGGGCTCTGGGCCGGTGCCCGGGGCCTGAACTCGCCGTCCGGGTTACGGGAGTCGCGATGTTGGCTGCTGCGCCGATTGCAGGAAATCGGCGAACACCCGGCAGACATCGCTCGTGGTCAGAATACCCAGGAGCCGACCCGCTTCGACGACGAGTGTGGACCCGATATGGCGTCCTGCCATCTCGCGCAGCACGCCGTCGAGCGGCGCGCTGGGCCCGACGGCGTACACGTCCAGCACGCAGACGTCGCGCACGAACAACTCGTCTTCCGGCGGCAGGCCCAGGTCGGGGTCGAGTGCGCGCTTCACGTCGCGGTCGGTGAGCACGCCCACGCAACGTCCCTCCTGCACCACTGGCAAGTGGTGAATCCCATGGTCGACCATCAGGCTGCGGGCCTGGCGTAGCGGCGCGTCCTCGCCGATCACCCACAGGTGGCAGGTCATCACGTCACCGATGGTCAGCGGTCGGGTCACGGTGGGCCTCGCGATCAGGGTGTGACGAACTCGTGTTCGGGGTGCCTCACCGTCAATACCGGACACGGCGCCTTGCGCACGACGTTTTCGGCGACGCTGCCGATGAGCAGGTGGGCGATGGCGCCGCGGCCGTGGGTGCCCATCACGATGAGGTCGATGGCCTCGCGCGTGGCGTAGTTGATGATGGTGAGAAACGGCGGGCCCATTTCTGTGATTAGACATGCTCCATACTTCTGCCGCTCCGACTCGCTGAGCATGGCGGACAGTGCCGCGTCCGATTCACGCCGGGCGGTCTGCTCGAAGTCGGCCATCGACACCGCGTAGATCTCGGCAGCCCAGGGCTGCTCGAAGGGGCTCTGGACCGCGTGCAGCAGATGGATGCAGGCGCCGAACCGGTCGGCCAGGGCCGTCGCGTACCGCAACGCCACCTTCGACGACTCGCTGAAATCGGTCGGTACCAGAATGTGCTCGAGGGCGATCTCGCTCATGGCTGTCCTTGGTCGACTGTCAGACGGTGATGGTGACCGGCAACGCGGCCAGCCGCCGGCGGTCCTTCGCGTGCGGATGCACGGCGATTACCGGGCAGGTGGCGCGCCGGATGACATCGTTGGTCGTCGAGCCGAATGCCATCATGTCGATCGCGCCGCGCCCGCGCACGCCCATCACGATCACGTCGGCGTGGCGATCGGCGGCGATGGCCAGGACCCGCTCGCTCGCTTTGCCGTGCGCTACGACTTCTTCGTGCTGGCACCACTCCCGGACGGCCGGCGTCAGGGCCGCCTTCAGGATCGTCTGTGCGTGGGCTTCACCGATCCTCTGGAACTCCTCGGTGTCGAGCGAGCCGAACTCGCCACCCGATGGCACCGGCTCGACCACAGACAGCAGGATCAATTGCCCGTCGGTTTCCCGGGCCAGCGACACGGCGTAGCTGACGGCGTCGGCCGACGACTCGGACCCGTCGATGGGACAGAGAATTCGCGCGAAGCGCACGTCGGCGCCGCCCTGTGCGCTCGGCGGCACGACCATGACGGGACACCGCGCCTTGCGCACGACCTTCTCGGCGACCGAGCCGAGCAGCAGGTGCTCGACACCGCCCCGTCCGTGCGTGCCAATCACGACAAGATCCGCCTCTACCTCGTCGGCGACAGCCAGAATCTCCCGCGCCGGGTAGCCGCCTCGGACCGCCGCGTCGGCCGGCACCCCGGCCGCGCGGGCGCGTTCGCGCGCGGCGGCGAGGTCTCGCTCCGCCTGCTCGCGTTGGTCTTCGAACAGGCGGATGTCGATCGGGATCTCGCCGTACGGCGCCATGACGGGCGTGGGCGGATCGACGTGCAGCAAGTGCAGCCCCGCCTCGTAATGGCTGGCAAGCGCCGTGGCCCACGCTTCGGCCCGGGTCGAGACGTCGGAGAAGTCAGTCGGACACAGAATGCGAGTCAGGGTCAACATGAGCCGATCTCCTTGGCCGCGGCCACGACCGCGGCCACGCGGTCCAGGTCCACGGGTTTGGCAAGCAAGTCGCGCACACCGAGCCGGCGAGCGTGCTCGAGCGCCTCGCTGGCCCAGTAGGCGGTCATCATCACCACTGCCACGTCTGGGCGGCGCCGCCGGATCTCTTCCAGCACCTCCAGCCCGGTCATGTCGGGCAGTTTCAAGTCGAGCACGATCACGGTGGGCGGCAGCACCGTCGCCAGCGCGCTCAGCGCGGCCGCGCCGTCGGTGGCCTCGGTGACCACGTGGCCATCCCGGACCAGCCGTTGCACGAGCGCCCAGCGCAGAAGGGTTTCGTCGTCTGCGACGATCACGTTTGCCACTATCCCGCCCGACTGGTGCGGAGCAATGGCCGTGCCGCCCATGGTCAGGGCAGAAAGTGGCGTGATCCGGCCTTCTCGGGCCGTCCCCCTTGCCCTGATGGGCAGTTGTCCGCGCGCGCCGAGGAAGATTCCGACCGGCCGCCGTCGCCTAGGCTGGCGCCTGGTCAGCCATGGGGCGGCCCAGCTTGTCGAGCCCGAACTTCTCCAGCCGGTAGCGGATCTGGTCGCGGTTCATGCCGAGCAGTTGTGCGGCCTGGGTCTGGTTGCCGTGCGCCCGCTGCAGCGCCTGGACGAGCAGGTCGCGTTCCAGACTCTCGAGATTGACACCTTCTGGCGGCAGCGAGAACCCGGAGGAGACGGGCAAGCCCGTCGCGATCATCGAGAAGTGCTCCGGGCCGAGCTGGTCGGTGTCGGCCAGCAGCATCGCGCGCTCGACGGCGTTGCGCAACTCGCGGACGTTGCCGGGCCACGAGTACGCATCGAGAGCGCGCAGGGCCGCCGGCGCAATGCCCGTGACGCGCTTCTTGAACTCGCGATTGAACAGCCGCACGAAGTGGTCGGCCAGTACCGGCACGTCGCCCGAGCGTTCGCGCAGCGGCGGCAGCGTGATGGGCATCACGCCCAGCCGGTAGTAGAGATCCTCACGGAACTTGCCGTCACGCACGTACTGCGCGAGGTTGCGGTGGGTGGCGGCGATGACCCGCACGTCGACCTTCAAGTCGGTCAGACCGCCCACCCGCTTGAAGGTCTTCTCTTCGAGAAAGCGCAGCAGCTTGGCCTGCAGTGTGGGGCTCATCTCGCCGATTTCATCGAGGAAAATGGTGCCGCCGGCCGCGGTTTCAAAGAGGCCTCGCTTCTGCTGGCGCGCGTCGGTGAAGGCGCCGCGCTCGTGGCCGAAGAGCTCACTCTCGAGCAGGTGCTCGGGCAGTGCCGAGCAGGTGATGTTCACAAACGGTCGTCCAGCCCGGTCGCTGTTGTAGTGGATGGCTTTGGCGGCCAGGTCCTTGCCGGTACCGGTCTCGCCCTGGAGCAGCACGGTGGACGCTGGGCTCGCGGCCACCTTGGCCATCACGGCCTTCACGGCCGTCAGCGCGGGCGACTCGCCGATCACGCGGTCGAAGGCGTGCGGCTCGCTGTCGCGCGCGCGCAGCGCCTTGACTTCGCGTCTGAGCTGACCCGTTTCGAGCGCCTTCTCAATCGTGAGCAGCAGGTCGTCGAAGTCGAAGGGCTTCTTGGCGTAGTCGTAGGCGCCCTGCTTGATCGCCTCCACGGCGGTCTGGATCGTGGCAAAGGCGGTGAGCAAGATCACGGGCACCGTGGGCTGGAGTTCCTTGAGCTGCCGCAGCACGGTCAATCCGTCGGTGTCCGGCAGCCGGAAGTCGAGCAGCACCAGGTCCACCGCTTCCCCAAACGCCGCCAGAGCCTCGGCCCCGGTGCCCGCCTCCACCACGTCGAACCCATGGGCGCTGAGCTGCTGCTTGAGGGTCCACCTGATGAGCTGCTCGTCGTCAACGACAAGAATCGTGGCGGGAGACATAGGCTCCAGTATATGCGTCGTCGGCGAATTGCCGCGGTGCGGAGGTAGACTGTCGAAAGTCGCCATGACGCCCCCTGCTGGTCACCTCGATCCCGGTCGCCTGGCTGCTGCCGTAGGTCTCGCCTCCGGATCCGTGCGCGCCGAGTCGGACCGGCACCTTGCCGATGTGCTGCTGGCTCAGCTCTGCGAGCTCGTGTCGGCGCCCTGCGGCCTGCTGATTCTTGGCGACGTGCCCCGGCCGGTCGTACACGCGGCCGTGGGCTGTCCGCCCGGCACCGTGGGCCTTCCCGTCGAGGGCGACGCCCTCGCGCTGCCGGGCATCGTCGGGCAGGAGCTCGCCGACACGCTCGTCGTGCGGCTGGCCGTACGCGACCAGCGCGTGGGCCTGATCGAACTTGGCCGTGTGGTCGGACCGGCGTTCTCGGCCAGCGACTGCGCGGTGGTCGAACTGGTGTCGTCGCGCTTTGCCTTGCTGGTCGAGCGGCACCGGCTGCAGCAGGCCGAAGCCGATGCCCGGGCCGTCGCCGCCGATGCGCTGGCCTCGCTGCGGCTCAAGGAGCGGCGGTTCGAGGCGATGGTAGACGGCGCGTTTGAGTACATCGGGCTGCTCACGCCCGAGGGCACGCTGCTCGAGGTGAACCAGTCGGCGTTGCGGTTTGCGGCGGTGACGAAGGACCACGTCATCGACCGGCCCTTCTGGGACGCGCCGTGGTGGACCCACGACCAGGCGCAGCAAGCCCGGCTGCGGGCGGCTATTGCGGTCGCGGCGGGCGGGCAGCCGACCGGCTTCGAGGCGACCCACGTCGGCGCCGACGGCCAGTCGGTCGTGGTTGACTTCACGCTCAGGCCGGTGACCGTCGATGCCTCCCCCGTGTCGTATCTGATCGCCGAGGGCCGCGACGTCACCGACCGCCTGCACGCCCAGTCCGTTCTCACCAGGTCGCGCGACGACCTGGCGACGCGCGTGTCGGAGCAGGCTGACCGGCTGGCGGCGGCAGAAGACTCGCTGCTCCAGGTGCAGGCCGTGCATACGGCCGTCGTCGAGACCATCATCGATGGCGTCGTCCTGATCGACCACCGCGGCCGAATCGAGTGGACCAATGAGGCGGTCCTGCGGATGTTCGGCTACCAGGCCGGGACGCTGGTGGGCCAGAACGTGCGCGTGCTGATGCCGGAGCACGATGCGTCGCACCACGACGGCTATCTGGACCGGTACCTCACTTCCGGCGAGCGGAAGATCATCGGCATCGGCCGCGAGGTGCGGGGCAAGCGCACCGACGGTTCCGAGTTTCCGTTGTACCTCGCGGTCGGCGAAACGCAGGTGGGCGGCGTGCGCAAGTTCACCGGCATCGTGAGGGACCTTACCGAGACAAAACGGCTCGAGCACCTGCTGCAGGAGCGCCAGACCTTGGCGCGTATCGGCGAGCTGGCGGCCGTCGTGGCACACGAGGTGCGCAACCCGCTGGCGGCCATTCGCGGCGTGGTCGAAGTGATCCAGACGCGCTTTTCGGCCGAGTCGTCCGACCGCAAGGTCCTCGGAGACCTGCTCCTTCGGGTGGATTCCCTGG
>JANMDX010000204.1:0-3389 GCA_031376505.1 Acidobacteriota bacterium | reverse complement strand
ACTGGGCCAGACCGCGTCATCGGCGATCGAGTCGGCGGTGCAGCGTCTGCACGTGTTCGGAACGGAGCGCGTCTCGTGAGTGAGCAGCAGACGGATCAGCAGCACGCCATCTGGTTCACGTTGCCGCCGCGGGCGGCGGCGTTGCCGGTAGAGCCGCCCCGGACGCCTCGCGCCGAGGTGACGCTCTCGGTGGACGGGCGCGCGGTGTCGGTGCCGGAGGGCAGCACGTTGCTCGACGCGTGCCGCGCGGTGGGCAAGGACGTGCCTACGCTCTGCTATCTGGAAACGCTCACGCCCGTGAACGTGTGCCGCATATGTGTGGTGGAAGTGGAAGGCGCGCGTGTGCTGGCGCCGGCGTGTTCGCGCCAGGCCGAGCCGGGAATGAAGGTCCAGACGAACTCCGAACGCGTGCGCGTGTCGCGCAAGGTGGTGCTGGAACTGCTCGCCTCGTCGGTGGATCTCTCGACCGCCGACGAGCTGCGCCCGCTGCTGGCCGAATACGGCGCGGATCCGTCGCGCTTCGGTCCTGGCGCGGCCACCGTGGCGCAACCCGTGAAGATCGACAACGACCTGTACGTGCGCGACTACGCCAAGTGCGTGCTCTGCTACAAGTGCGTCGAGGCCTGCGGCACCGACGCGCAGAACACGTTTGCCATTGCGGTGGCGGGCCGCGGTTTCCACGCGCACATCTCGACCGAGTTCGACGTGCCGCTGCCCGAGTCGGCGTGTGTGTACTGCGGCAACTGCATCGCGGTGTGTCCGACCGGGGCTCTCATGGCGACGCCAGAGTTCGAGCTCCGCGCCGCCGGGCAGTGGGAACCCGAACGTCAGCAGGTGACCGACACCATCTGTCCGTACTGCGGCGTCGGCTGCACGCTCACCGCGCACGTGCAGGACGAGCGCATCGTGAAGGTGACGTCGCCGTTCGAGAACGCCACGACGCAGGGCAACCTGTGCGTGAAGGGACGGTTCGGATTCGAATACGCCAACGAGCCGGGACCAGGGACTGGGGACCAGGGACCGGGGAAGAACGGATGAGCACGCTGTCGCGCAGCCACGCCGCGACCTGACGCATCCGGCGGCGGTATACTCGCGCCACTCGAGTGTTGGAGGCCCTGTGACCCAGATTCCGTCGTTGCGCATCTCCCGTCGAACCTTCATCGCTGCTGGTGGCGCGCTGGCGCTGTGGCCGCAGGGCGCAGCCGGCCAGACGCTCGCCGCGAAGCCGCTCAAGATCGGCCTCATCGGCTCGGGCCGGCAGGGCGGCGCGCTCGGGCTGCTGTGGGCCAAGGCCGGGCACGAAATTCTATTCTCGTCGCGCCATCCCGAGACGCTGAAGGACCTCGTGGCGCAAGCCGGTCCGAAGGCCAAGGCGGGGCGGCCCGAAGAGGCGGCCCGCTTCGGCGACGTCGTGCTCATTGCCGTGCCCTACGGCGCACTGCCGCAGGTGGGCAAGGACTACGCGGCAATTATGAAGGGCAAGGTTGTGATCGACGTCGGCAATCCGCGCGTGGATCGTGACGGCGAGGTGGGGAAGGACGCGCTGGCGCGCGGAACGGGGGTCACGTCGAAGGAATACCTGCCGGGTGTGAAGCTGGTGCGGGCGCTCAACGCGCTCAGTTTCACGCAGGTGTCGAAAGAGGCGCACCGCGCTGGCGAGAAGCTGGGGATTCCCATCGCCAGCGACGACCAGGATGCCATCGCCACGACGGTGCGGCTGGTGGCGGATGCCGGATTCGATCCCGTCGTGGTCGGCGGCCTGGCGCGGGCCCGCGAGTTCGACGCCGGCACGCCAGTCTACGTGAAGGGGCTGACCGCGGCGCAGCTCAAGGCCGCGCTGAAGCTGCCGTAGGCCGTCAGCCGGCCGGTCGCGCCAGGTGCGAGCGTCACGAACGACGCGTGGTAGTCCTTGGGCGGCATTCGCCCGGCGGCTGTGGCCAGGTGATAGTTCACGTCGATCATCCGGCCGATCACGCGTTGGATGTGCCGTTCGGCTGCCGCCTGTACCACGCGATCGGACAGGTAGGCCTCGCGGCCACGGTCGAGCAGTTGCTCGACCGACGTCATGTCGGCAGCGATGAGCGCCAGATCGCCCTCGGTCTGGGCGGTTGCCGGGCTGAACGCCCGTATAATCACGCTCACCCTTGGCGCTCACCCCCGGCACTCGTCTCGGCGTCTACCAGATCACCGCACCCCTCGGCGAAGGCGGGATGGGGCAGGTGTGGCGTGCGCGCGACACGAAGCTCGATCGTGACGTCGCCATCAAGGTTCTCCCTGAAGCGTTCGCGCACGACGCGGATCGGCTGGCGCGCTTCACGCGCGAAGCCAAGACTCTGGCGTCGCTGAACCATCCGCACATCGCGGCCATCTACGGGCTCGAAGAGAGCCACGGGATCACGGCCCTGGTGATGGAACTGGTCGAGGGCGACGACCTCGCCCAGCGGATCAAGAAAGGCGCGATCCCGATCGACGAAGCGTTGCCGATCGCGAAGCAGATCGCCGAAGCGCTCGAAGCCGCGCACGAGCAGGGGATCATTCATCGCGATCTGAAGCCCGCCAATATCAAAGTCCGCCCGGACGGCACGGTGAAGGTGCTGGACTTCGGTCTCGCCAAAGCGCTCGACCCCGCCGCCGCGTCGAGTCCCGAGGCGATGAACTCGCCGACGATCACGTCGCCCGCGATGACGCAGGCCGGGATGATCCTCGGCACCGCCGCCTACATGGCGCCGGAGCAGGCACGCGGCACTGCCGTGGACAGGCGCGCCGATGTGTGGGCGTTCGGCGTGGTGCTCTACGAGATGCTGACGGCGCAGCGCTTGTTTACGGGCGCGACCGTGTCGGACACGATCGCGGCTGTGCTGACGCGCGAGCCGGACTGGGCAACACTGCCAGCTGGGACGCCGGCGCCGATCCAACGGCTGCTGCGCCGGTGCCTGCAGAAGGACCGTAAGCGGCGGCTCGATTCAGCCGCGGGTGCACGCCTGGAGATTGACGACGCGTTGACGGCGACCTCGACTGCGGACGGAGCGTCCGCCTCAGGCGCTCCGACGACCACCACATCGTCGCGTGGACACCTCCCCTGGATGGCCGCTCGCGCCGTCGCGGCGGCGCTCATCGCAGCCATGGCCGTGCCGCCTTCCTCGCACTCCCCGCCCATCTGTTTGATCAGCGTCATCAGGTCAACGCCTGCCAGACGGCAATCTTCTGCGCGCTGGCGCAGCACAGCCTTCAGGTCTGCTGCTTTGCTGTGGTCGGCGCATTCCCGAAATCCAAACTCGCCATCACGGCAGGTTTCCAGCAAGTCATTGAGCGTGTCAATGGCGTCTTCATTTATCTGAACGCCATTGGGCTCCTGCGTGTCCCCAGCGGCCAAAGCAGTAAATACGCTG
>JANMDX010000172.1:0-109763 GCA_031376505.1 Acidobacteriota bacterium | reverse complement strand
AGCGGCGCAGCAGATCCGTCGTGACGCCGCACTCGTCGAGAAAGACATACGCCCGCATGTCCTGCAGCGACTGCGTCGCCCACCAGTGGCGCCGCGCCGCGGCCACGTCAGGGCGCCGTTGTTCCTCAGCGTAGACCGTTTTTTTTAAAGGTCAGTCCCTGGCGCCCGATCGCGCGCCACAGCGTACTCAAGGCGGCGGTCGTCGGCAGTGCGGTCTGCAGTTCGGCCAACGTGGCGTCCGGCTGCACGAGCAGCAGCAGGCCCAGCCGATGTTCCTGCTCGGCCGTCAGCGCGCGCCGGCGGAACACGGTCTGCACGCGCGGCGTGACCTGCCCCGTCTCACGCCGCCGTTGTTTCAGCCGGTCCACCCACGCGCGGCTCACCGCATACTTCACCGCCACGTCCTTCGAGCACATCCCGGCATCGGAGTCCCGCAACACGCGCGTACGCAGATCCATTGAGTAGGGCGCCATGGCACCTCCGCCGTGAGGAGTACCATGACCGGGGGACTACGTACAAGTACAAAACGCTCTAGCCGCGCGCATGGTCACGCATCCGCAGACGCTGGATGTGATGGTGGCGTCGAACCTGTTCGGCGACATCCTGACTGACCTCGGCGCCGCCGTGTCCGGCTCGCTCGGCGTCGCGCCAGGCGCGAACCTGAATCCACCGCGCCAGTATCCGTCGATGTTCGAGCCCATCCACGGGTCGGCGCCCGACATCGCCGGCAAGGGCGTCGCGAATCCCATCGGCGCGATCTGGGCCGCCGCACTGATGCTCGAGCACCTGGGCGAGGCCGGGGCGGGCCGTGCGATGGTCGCGGCCATTGAGCGCGTGCTGGCGGAGGGCCGCGTCCGTACCCCGGATCTCGGCGGCGCGGCGACCACCAGCGACCTGACGGCCGCGGTGACTGCCGCGCTCACCGAGCGTTAGAGAGACGGCCTAGCGCGACGCCGACATCTGCTTGGCGTGCGACAGCGCGGGCCGGTCGGTCGAGGCCGTACCGACCATGTCGAGCAGCTTCTTGTAGAGCGCCGCCGCCGCGGCCTTGTTGCCGTCGGCTTCCGCGGCGCGCGCGCCGCCGTAGAGTCCCAGGAAGCGCCCCGGCTCTTTGGCCATCGTCTTCTGGAACGCCGCCTGGGCGTCCTTCGCGCGGCCGGCGTCGAGCAGCATGAAGCCGAGCAGCTCGCGTGCCGGCGCAATCGGCCCCGGCGTAACGGCCGACTTGTCCGTCAGGTCCTCGGCATCCGCCGCCGCCGAGAGGAGCTCCACGCCCTTGACCTTGTCGCCCTCGGCGTAGACCTTCCACGCCTCGGCGACGCGCCGCTGGATGTCGACCTGTTCGGCCCAGTACGGATCCTTCGTCGCGACGAGGAGCTTCTGAATGGCAATCAGCCGGTCGATGTCCGCGGCCGCCGCGGCCGGGGTGCCGGCCCGCGCGGCGCCGACCGCTCGCGCAAAGTACGTGATGGCTTCCGTGTACGGCGCGGCCGGCGCCGTCCGCACGGTGAGCGCCGCTGCTTCCGTCCATGCTTCACGTTCGAGGGCATAGCGCGCGGGTATGGCCGCCAACGCGAACGCATACGCGCCGCCCACGGCGCCGGCGTCAAACGTCACGGCGCGGTCGCGCGCGACCTTGGCCGCGGCATCGTTAGCCAGCTGCAGGTAGGCGTAGGTCTGGTAGTCGAGCGCGTGCAGCTCCTCGCCGGCACCGGCCAGCCCGCCGGCCTTGCGCGCCGCCTCGGCCGACTTGCGATTGGTCTCGACCGACTCCTTCCAGTAGCCCACGCGCGTGAACGTGTGCGACGGCATGTGCAGTGCGTGCGGCACGACCGGCGCAATCGCCGCGTAGCGGCTCGCGGCATCGAGCGCGCGGGGGGCCAGCGTCGGCGCGTCGTAGGCGTGGATGATGTAGTGCGCCAGCCCGGGATGACCGGGCATCTTCTTGTAGAGCACCTCGAGGATTTCGGCGGCCTTCAGGTTCGCGGCGTAGGTCTTGTCGGTCGGCGTGGCCGTCTGCGCGACGGCGAGCGCCCAGAAGATGCGCGCTTCCACGTCGGCCGGATTGTCCTTCGACACCTGCCCCATCGTGGCCTCGTAGGCCACGATGCGGGCACGCTGCGTGGTCACGTCGTCGCTCGTGAAGAGCCCGGCGACCGCGTCGATATAGCCCTTCTCGCGCCGGGACGGCGTGCCTGTCGCCTGCGCCTTCTCAATGGCGGCCTTGCCTGTGGCGATGGTCTGCGGCGTGCGCAAGCCGCCGAAGGGATTGCCCCAGTGGGTCAGCGCCACGCCCCAGAGGGCCATCGCGCAGGTCGGATCCTTTGCCAGGATGCCCTCGAACGCCTGGCGGGCCTCGGGAAACCAGAACGAGTGCAGCAGCGCCACCGCGCTATTGAACTCGGCCTTCACGGACGGACTGCACGAGGTCTGGAAGTCGACCGCGCCGACCTGCTCGACCGACAGGGGGCCGCCACCGTGGTTCTCATGCTGGGCAAACGCCGTGGCGCTCACCAGACACATCATTGCCGCCATTTGAAGACTTCTTCTCACTGTGCTTCTCCTCGTGGCGGGTCGGGCCCGCCGTCACATCCACGACGTGTCTATTTTCCGAAACTCAGCCGACCCACTGCGATGCGTCCGTTGCTGATGACGAGCAGCGGGTCGAGCAGCGTGCGCGGCTGTTCGAGCGGGTTGGACTCGACCACAATCAGATCCGCCTCGAAGCCCTGCCGCACCTGCCCAACCTGCTTGTCGATCTTGAGCAGCTCGGCGTTCACCGTGGTGGCCGCCTGCAGCGCGGCCAGCACGGGCATCCCCGCGTCAATGAGCTCGATCACCTCGCGCCCGACCCGCGCGATGCTCGTGGGCCCATAGCCGGTGTCGGTACCAGCGACGATCTTGACACCAAGTAGCCGCGCGCGCCTGATGGCGTCCACGAGCACGGGCTTCATCATCTGACCGCGCCGCTGCAGGCCGGCGTTGTCGTAGTCGCCCCCGGGCGCGGCCAGGTCGTTGACGACATCGGCGGTGGGGTCGAAGAACGTGCCCCTCTGCGCCATCAGCTTCAGCGTCTCGTCGGTCAGATAGGTGCCATGCTCGATGCTCCGCACGCCGGCTTTCACCGCGGCGAGCGCGCCCTCAGCGCCGTGCGCGTGGGCCATCACTGGCACGCCGCGGGCCGACGCCTCGGCAACGACGAGCGCCAGTTCCGATTCCGTGTAGACCTGCTTACGGGGATCGGTGTCGGGCGTGCCGGCACGCTCGGTGGCGAGCACCTTGATCCAGTCGACGTTGCGGCCGAGGTTGTACTTCACGAAGCGCCTGAGCGCGTCGGGCGTCGTCAACCCGGCCATCAGATCCCCGAGGTCGGGCGCATCGACAAACGCCTCGGCGGCGGGCTGGGGCCGCACGTGATAGCCGGCCGCAAGCACGTCTGGGCCGGGCAGGAATCCGCGCTTCACCAGATCGCGCAGGCCCACGTCCGCGAAGTTGGACACGCCCGCGCTGCGCACGGTCGTGACGCCGCTGTCGAGCGCGGCCCGCATGGCCGCGGCGGTCGCGATATGCACGTGCGCATCGATGAGGCCAGGCACGACATAGCGGCCGCCCACGTCAAGACGCCGCGGCGCGGGGACAATCGCCGCGGCTGGCGCCGTGGCGCCCACCGACTCGATGCGGCCGTCACGTAGTACCAGCACCTGCCCGCGGCGCGCGGCGCCGGTCGCCGTGTCGACCACCGACGCGTTCACGATCATCAGCGGCGGCGGCGGGAGCGCGGCCGTCTGCGCTCCGGTCAGCCACGACGTGGACAATGCCAGCGCGCCGGTCAGCGCGAGGGCCACAGAAGAGTGACGCATCACGAGCAGTCTAACAGCGCATGGGCCTTCCCGCCGACTTGAAGCCCGGCCACAGGCCGTCCGGCATAGACTGGCGCCGTGTCCGCTCTGACCGGCGTCCGTCTCCTCAGTCTCGCGCTCAACCTGCCTGGGCCGGTGGCCGTCGCCCGGCTCGTGGCCTACGGCGCTTCGGCCACCAAAGTCGAGCCGCCCGATGGGGATCCGCTGGCCCGCTATAGCCGAGCGTGGTATGACACACTGCACGAGGGCGTGCCGGTCGTCACGCTCGATCTGAAGCGTGAGGCCGGACGCGCCGAGTGCGACCAGCTGCTCGGCGCGGGCGACGTGCTGATCACGAGCCAACGGCCGTCGGCGCTGATGCGCCTCGGCGTTGGTCCGTCGCAGCTTGCCGCTCGCTTTCCCGCCCTGCGCACCGTCGCCATCGTGGGCGACACTGCCGCGCCAGAGCAGGCGGGACACGACGTGACCTATCAGGCCGAGGCGGGACTGGTGCGCGACCGCCTGCCCATCACGCTGCTGGCGGACTTGGTGGGCGCCGAGCGTGTCGTCGCGACGGTCCTGCTCGCGCTCAGGTCAGCGCCTGGAGCGATTCTCCACGTCGGGCTCCGGGATGTCGTCGATGACCTGCGCGCACCCCTCGATCTCGGCCTGACTCGCCCGGACGGCCAGTTCGGCGGCGGCGACCCGGCCTATGGCGTGTATCGCACGCGCGATGGCTTCGTGGCGGTGGCCGCGCTCGAGCCCCATTTCCGCGCGCGCCTCTACGACGCGTTGCAGCTCCCCGTCGGCGCGGCCCTCGCCAGCACCATCGCGGCGCGCACCTCGTTGGAGTGGACCGTGTTCGGCCGACGGCACGACGTCCCGATCAGCCTCGTGAGGACCGGTCCTTGAGCAGGCGTGGAGAGTCCGCGCCGGCGGCGCCGGTCAGCGCGGCTGCCGGCCCGACCCGCCTGACCGCCGTGGACGGGCTGCGCGGCCTGGTCATGATCGTCATGGCGCTCGACCACACCCGCGAGTTCCTCCACGTCGGCGCGATGCACTTTGCCGCCGATGACCTGGCGCGCACGACACCCCTGCTGTTTCTCACTCGTTGGGTCACGCACCTTTGTGCGCCCGTGTTTCTCTTCACCGCAGGCATGGGCGCCCGGTTGCGCCTGGACCGCGGCGGCGCCAGCGCCGGGCAGGTGTCGCGGTATCTCTGGACCAGGGGCGTGTGGCTCATCCTCGTCGAGCTGACGGTGATGCGTCTGGCCATGAACTTCACGTTCGATCTGCGCTACCCGGTGCTGCTCATCATTCTGTGGGCGCTCGGCTGGTCGATGATCGCGCTGGCGGCACTGGTGTATCTGCCGCCGCGGATGGTGGGAACGCTGGGCCTTGCCGTCATCGCCTGCCACAACCTCTTCGACGGCGTGCAGGCGCAGCAGTTCGGGGCGATGGCCTGGCTGTGGCACGTGCTGCATCAGCCTGGCGCCATCTCGCTTGGGGGAGTCACCGCTGTCACCGGCTATCCGGCGCTGCCGTGGGTGGGGGTCATGGCGGCGGGCTTCTGGGCAGCCGAGGTCTATCGATGGGAGCCGGCGCGGCGCAGGCGCACCCTGCAACTGACCGGAGCGGCGTGCATCGCCGGATTCATTGCGCTGCGAGTGCTCAATGACTACGGCGACCCATCGCCGTGGTCGACGCAATCGACAACCGTGTTCACCGCACTCTCGTTCTTCAACACCACGAAGTACCCGCCGTCGCTGGCGTTCCTGCTGATGACACTGGGACCGGCGTTGCTGCTCCTGGCCGAACTGGAGCGCCTCGCCCTGAGCAGTCGCCATCCGTTCGTGGTGTTCGGCCGCGTGCCGTTTGCCTATTACGTCGTCCATTTCTTGGCGCTGCACGTCGTGGCTTCAGCGATTGCCTTCGGGCGCTACGGGGCATCGTCATTCAGCTATCTGTGGCACCCGCTCCCGTCGATGGGCGGCGCGCGGGACCTGTTTCCTCCGGATCTGGGTCTGCCGATCGGGGCGGTGTATCTCGGTTGGGCGATTCTCGTCGTGTCGCTCTACCCGGCCTGCCTGTGGCTCTCGCGCGTGAAGGCGAGACGGCGAGACTGGTGGCTCGGCTACCTCTGAGCGCCAGTCCTCTGAGCACCAGCCCCGCACAAGACCGGTACACGCAACGGGCTCGGCCGCAGCGCGACCGAGCCCATCGACCGTGACGTCGCCGAGGCCTTCTGCCCCGGCCCAGTCCTAGAAGCTCACCCGAAGCGCCAACTGACCGGTACGCGGCCGGTACGCGTTGCCGTTGTTCTGCTGCGGCGTGCCGAAGGTCGCCGACGACACGATCGCGTTGAAGGCGCCGACATTGGCGTGGTTGAACACGTTGAACACTTCGGCGACGCCCTGGATGTTCACGTTGTGCAGCTTGAACACCTTGGTGGCGCGCAGGTCGACTTTGTGAATCGCATCGCCCTTGAGCGCGTTGCGGGGCACGCGGTCACCCGAGTTCAACGTGGTCGGACCGTCGTAGCGGTCGCCGGCATTGGTCGTGTTGACGACGAGCGGCACAGCGCCGACATAGAGGCGGTTGGTGTGCGAGAGAGCCGCCCGGTTCTTGCCGTAGGGGTTCCCGCCGACCGACGTGTTGTAGTAGTTGCCCGAGCCGAACTGATAGGCGCCTGAGAAGGTCAGCCCCCAGCCCGGCGCCCAGATGCCGTTGAAGCGCAGCGTGTGGCGCTGGAACTCCTGCGACCGCGCCCATTCGCCATCGTTCTCGAGATCGAGCGGGTTGTCGGCATTCGGGCCAAAGCCATTGGCTGGCTGGTTGTCACGTGCAAAAAACGTCAAGGTGTAGTTCAGGCCAGCCTGGAAGTTGTTGGCATAGCGCCGGGTGATGCCGTTGGCCAGCGACATGAAGTCCGCCTTGCCACCCGACTCGATCCAGACGATGGGGCCCCAGGTCGGATCGGCCACCTGGCCCTGTGCCGGGTATCCGGTGACTGAATCCTTCACCAGATTGATGTCCACCCCGCGGGTGCGGTTGAACTCGCGCCAGTGCGTCAAGTCCGATTCGATGCCGAGCACGTCGGTGATCTGGCGCTGGAAGCCAATGGCGCTCTGCCAGGTCTTCGGGAACTCGAAGTCGTGCGCAATGACGCGCGGCGCCTGCGGCACGGCGCCGCTCGCGATCTGAGCGGCGGTGAAGTTGCGGGTGGGATTGAGGAACCACCCGGGCTGATTGTCGTTGGCGTAGCTGTTGACGATGATGCGGTTGCCGAACGACTGCTGGCTGAACGTCACGTTCGAGATCACCGATCCGTAGTAGAGCCCGCTGCCGCCGCGCACCACCAGCTTGTTGTTCCCGCCCACGTTCCAGGCGAACCCGAGACGCGGGGAGATGTTGTTGTTGTCGTGGATGCCGCTCTGGAAGAGCGGACCGTTCAACGGCTTGAAGGCCGTCGTGTTCTTGGTGTCGGGCGGGTCGGTGGCGCCCTGGTCGAGGTCGTAGCGCACGCCGTAGTTGATCGTGAGCTGGTCACTGACGCGCCAGTTGTCGCCAAACCAGATGCCGTAGGTGGGTCGCGGAATGTCCACGTCCCAGTTCCCGGTGTTCTGCAGGAAGTTGGTGGCAAACGTGTCGAGTCCGGTGATGTTCCACTGGGTCGGATCGAGACCGGGGAACCGCGCCTCCATGTCGGTGGGATTCGCGCGGAAGTTGAACACACCCCGCTCGCCCAGGTGCCATTCGCCGGAGTCCTTCCAGCCCAGGAACTCCGCGCCGATCTTCATGTCGTGGGCGCCTTTGTTCCAGGTCAGGTCGTAACGGGCAGTCACCTGCTTCTGGTTGAACTCCTGGGGAAAGTTCTGGGGCGGTCCGATCGTGCCGTTGATGAAGTTGAACGAGGGCGTGCCCACTCCCGTCCAGCCGCGCGGCGCGGACGTCTTCAGATCCTCGTAGGCCAGCCCGTTGGTCCAGCCGAACGTGTTGTAGCCCACGCGCACTTCTTCGACCATGTTCGACGAGCGCACGTGCGACCAGTTCACCAGGAAGTTGTCGGCCTTCCGCGTGCGCGACGCCGACTGCGACGGATGCTCGGCCTGCTTGTCGTTGGGCCGGTCGAAGCGCCAGAACGAGTAGCGGTATGACAGGTGCGACTTGGCCGTCCATTCCTGGTCGACGCGGCCGAGCGCGCTGTTATTGACCTGCTTGTCTGGCGACGAATAGCGCTGCGTCGGCAGGTTCACCGGCGCGAAGAACACGGTGTTCGGTTCGCGTTCGTATTCGTAGCTGCCGAAGAAGTGCAGCTTGTCTTTCTTGATGGGACCGCCGAGCGACACGCCCGTCTGCTGGTTCTGGTACGGCAACACGCGCTTGGCCACGAAGTCGGCGGAGTTCCATTTGTCGTCGCGGAAGTATCCGTAGACCGACCCGTGCGGGGTGTTGCTGCCCGACTTCGAGATGGCCTGCACCTGCACGCCCGTCGACCGGCCCTGGGTCACGTCGAACAGGTTCGTGATGATCTGGAACTCGGCAATGGCCTCGCGGCTGAACTTCGGCTGCCCGAAGCCAGAACTCGCCACCTTGTTGGTGATCTGCTGGCCGTCGAGATTGAGCTGGAAGGCGTCGTCGGCGCCAACGCCCGGACGGTTGTCGACGTTGTTGGCCGTGATGCCCTTGACCTGGAGCGACAGCTCCATCCAGTTGCGACCCGCGAGCGGCAGCTCTTCCATCTGCCGCCGGTCGACGTTGCCGGCCACTTCCGACGACGTGATGTCCACGAGCGGCGACTCACCCGTGACGGTGATGGTCTCGGCGAGCGAGCCGACCTTGAGGGATAGCGGCAGCGTGGCGTTCTGGCCGACGCGCAACTCGAGCGCCGGCACGGTCGCCGAACCAAAGCCTGCGAGTTCGGCTCCGAGCGAGTACCGGCCAGGCGGCAGATTGACGAGCACATACTCGCCCTTGGCATCGGTGACGGCCGACGTGACGCGACCGGAGTCAAGACTCGTGACCGTGACGGTCACGCCCGGCAGCACGCCCTTCGACTCGTCGGTGACGATGCCGGACACGGAGGCATTTTGCTGGCCAAAGACCGTCGCGGCGGACAGCACCATGGCTGCGACCCACACACTGATTGAACCCACGCGCATAACGCCCCCTTCCCCGTCTCGGGGAATCACAAACAGCTGCAGCGATGGCGACTTCATGACAGCGGTGCCCCAACTGCAGAGAACACCGAAAAACTGGGCGGACTATAGCACGGCGTCACGGAGTCGTTGCGCCCGATTCAGGGGCGGACTATCATGCCGCGCCGCGTCATTCGATGTTTCCCCGCGCGGGCCCAGGACGCCACGTCTATGAATGTCTCGAAGCACTCGCAGGCGTCAAACCACGCCGCGCTCGAATCCCTCGCGGTCGCCCGCTGGCGCATCGCCATCGCCCTGACCGCCGCAATGACGGCGATCTACGTGGTGTTCATCCTGCTCATCGCGTACGGCAAGGCGTTTCTGGGCACGGTGATCGTGCCTGGGCTGAGCGTGGGCATCGCGCTCGGGGTGCTCGTGATTCTGTCGGCCCTGGCCCTGATCCTGATCTACGTGCGCTGGGCCAATACCCACTACGACCACCGCGTGGCCTCGATTCGCGACGGGAGGGCACGGTGAACACCGCCGCCGGACAACCAAACCTGGTCGCGATGATCGGGTTCTTCGTGTTCATTGCCGCCTCGCTCGGCATCACGTGGGTCGCCGCCAAGCGTACGAAGAACACGAAGGACTTCTATACCGCCGGCGGCACGGTCACGGCGCTGCAGAACGGCCTTGCGTTGGCCGGCGACTACATGAGCGCGGCAAGCTTCCTGGGCATTGCCGGCCTGGTCGCACTGTCTGGCTTCGACGGCCTGATCTACTCCATCGGGTTTCTCGTGGGCTGGCCGGTAGTGCTGTGCCTCATCGCGGAGCCGCTCCGGAACCTGGGCCGCTACACGTTTGCCGACGTCGTGGCCTTCCGCCTGAGACAGCGGCCGGTGCGGGTGGCCTCGGCCTTTGGCGGACTCGCGGTGATTGCCTTCTACCTGATCGCGCAGATGGTGGGCGCGGGGAATCTCATCCGGCTGCTGTTTGGACTGCCGTACGAAACCGCCGTCGTGATCGTGGGCTGCGTGATGCTGGCCTACGTGCTCTTTGGCGGCATGCTGGCCACGACCTGGGTCCAAATCGTAAAGGCCGTGCTGCTCATGAGCGGCGCGGGGCTGCTCGCGCTGCTCGTCCTTGCCCGCTATTCGTTCAACCCCCTGGCGCTCTTTGCCGACGCCGCCGCCAGGTTCGGCCCCGCGGTGCTCGCCCCGGGCAAGCTCGTCTCCGATCCCATCGACGCCATCTCGCTCGGCATCGCCCTGATGTTCGGCACGGCCGGACTGCCCCACATCCTCATGCGCTTCTACACCGTGCCCGACGCGCGCACGGCGCGGGTGTCGGTCGCGTATGCCACGGCCGCCATCGGGCTTTTCTACCTCTTCACGTTCATTCTCGGCTTCGGCGCGATGGTGATCGTGGGTCAGGACGCGATTCGTGCGATTGACGCGGGTGGCAACATGGCGGCGCCGCTCCTGGCTGAGGCCGTCGGCGGCCAGGCGTTTCTCGGCTTCATCGCCGCGGTGGCATTTGCAACGATTCTCGCGGTGGTCGCGGGCCTCACGCTGGCCGGCGCGGCGGCGCTGTCGCACGACATCTGGGTCAACGTGGTGCGCGACGGCCATGCCGACGGCGGCGAACAGCTGCTCGTGGCACGGGCTTCAACGGTGTTGCTGGCGATCGTGTCGATCGGACTCGGCATCGTCTTCAAGGGACAGAACGTGGCCTACATGGTGGGCCTCGCGTTTGCGATCGCGGCCAGCGCCAACTTCCCCGCCTTGCTGCTCTCGATGTTCTGGAAGCCGTTTACCACGGCCGGCGCGGTGGCCAGCATCGTGGTGGGCACGGCGACGGCGCTCGTGCTCATCTATCTGTCGCCCGTCATTCAAATGGACATGCTGAAGCAGCCAGCCGCGCTGTTCCCGTTGCGCAACCCGGGCATCGTGTCGATCCCGTTGTCGTTCGTCGTGGGCATCGTGGTCTCACTGCTGGCGCCCGAGGCGGCGGCGGCGCAGAAGTTCGCCGCCACCGAGCGGCAGTTGCACCTCGGCGAAGAGGTGTAGGGGCTAGCGCGGCGCCTCGCCGAGCAGGCGTTCCACGATGAGGGTGTCGCGCCACTGGCCGTCGAGCTTCCCGTGGCGCCGATACACGCCCACCTCCCGGAAGCCGTGACGCGCACACAAGGCCCGCGAGGCCGCGTTCTCGGGAAACAGGCGCGACAGCACCTTCCAGAAGCCGGCGCGTTCAAGCGCGGCGAGGAACGGCAGCATCAGCGCGTTGCCGACCCCTCGGCCGTGATGGCTCGTGGCCACGTAGATCGAGTATTCCGCGATGCCCGCGTAGCAGTCACGCGCGCGGTAGGTGGACGCCGCCGCCCAGCCCACGACCCCGCCGACGTCCTCGGCCACGAGGACCGGGAAACGGGGATCGTCGAACCAGCGAAGGATGTCGTCTCGCGTGCGCTCGCGGGTCTCGAACGTGGCGCCACGGCCGCGGATGCCGTCGTTGTAGATCCGCGCGATGGCGTCGGCGTCGCCCCGGGTCGCCGCGCGAACGGTGATGGTGGACGGCTTACTCATGGGGCTTGCCTCGCCTGTGCGCTCACGCGATCACTATAGCCAATCATCGTGCACGAGACCGAAGGTCTACCGCCGCGGCGCGAACACCGGCGTCGTGACCACCTGCGCGCCAGTCAGGTAACGCCCGCGATCCTCCGGCAGGAAGATCCGCACGCGCCGGTCGACGTCGTAGCGCGGCGGCCAGTCGAGCGCGCCGTAGGTCTGTCCAGCAAAGCGTTGTCGGAAGCCCTCTTCCTCCCACTGCTCGGCGACGATCGCCACAACACGCCCTCGGTCCTGGAGCCACGCGATGCCACGGTCGAGCCACGCCGGGTCGAGCGCGTCCCACACGACCACCTCGCGGCCGGGCCAGAAGCGCACGCCACCGCTCTGCCAGATCGTGATGACCACGGTGTTGGCAGGCAACGAAGATTGCAGGACACCGGCGGTCAGCGGAAAGCGCGACTCGAGGTACTGAAGAGCCAGCGCCTCGCGCGACTCGCCCGTACGCAGCGACCAGGTGGATGCGACGGCGATCGCCATGAGCGCAACGGGCGCGGCCACTGCCGGCACGAGTCGCGCAGCAATCGCACTCACCGCCACGGCGGTCAGCACCAAGGACAGCGCTACGGCCGGGAGCAGAAAACGGAGATACCACCATTCAGGGAACGGCCGATACGCAAGATAGACAACCGACAGCGCCGCCGCGAGGAATACCAGCGCCCACGCCTCGGCGCGCCGGAAACGCGACACGAGCCACGGCGCGGCCAGGGCCAGTGCCACGAGCGGCGATCCGGTCACGAGCCAGGTGCGCCCGTATGCCATGAGGTTCACCGGTACGTAAGAGGCGGCAAACAGTGCATCCAGACTGCCGTAGCCCGATTGCCACGGCGACCCGTAGAGTGCGGCGTTCATCACCAGCGCCGCTAACGCACCGGGCGCAGCCGCCGTGCCCACGACCAAGCCCGCGCGCACCGCGCGTGGCCACCACCCGGCCGTGAACGGACGCGCCGCTAGCCACGCGCACACCACGAGGGCCGCGGCGCCCGCCGGCGCCAGGTTCGGCCGGACGAGCAGGCCGAGACCCACGAGTAGGCCCGTGCCAAATGGGCGCGCCCCGAGGGCCATCACTGCGGCGCCGAGCCACACTGCGGCGGTCGTGATGTCGTTCATCGGCTGCACGGCCTGGAACAGGACCACAGGGTTGGCCGCCACCAGCGCCGCGGCCCCCACGCCTGCCCACGCCGAGTGCAGGCGCCGCGCCAGAAGAAAGGCCAGCCAGGGGAGACATGCGGCGGCGAGCGGTGGCACGACGTGCACGGCCTGTGGTCCCCCGACGCGCACCAGCGGCGCGAGCAGCAGCGAATAGCCCGGCGCGCAGACCGGCACGGCCGCTCCCGGCACCAAGGCCGATGGCAGGAATCCCGCCGGGGCGGCAACCCGCGTGGCGTCGGGCCACGGCGCCTCGAGCGCGAGCGCACTCTCAGGCTGCAGGCGCCCCTCAGCGAGCACGCGCGCCATCAGCGCATAACACGCGGAGTCGGAGCCGCCCACCGCGCCCGTCCGCCACGTCCACGCGGCAGCGCCTAGGCCGAGGCTCACGAGCAGCGCCGCCGCGACGGCCGCGCGAGCTCCGGTCATGAAAAGCGATACTTCACGAGCACCTGCAGCGCCCGCACGCCGTCGCGCCAGCCGATCTTCTTGCCCTGGGCCCGGCTGCGGGGCTCGAACCGCACCGGCCGCTCGGTGATGACGTGACCGGCGCGCAGGAGCTTGGCCGTGATCTCGGGTTCGATGTCGAAGCGGTTCGATTCGAGGCGCAGGCTGCGCGCCACGGTCGCGTCCATGATCTTGTAGCAGGTCTCCATGTCGGTAATCCGCGACCCATAGAGCAGATTCGTCACGCCCGTGAGCACGCGGTTGGCCACGATTGTCAGCCACGGCGCGTGCGGCACCGGCTGCAGAAAGCGCGACCCGTACACGACTCTGGCGTCGCCGCGAAGAATGGGCGCGACGAGGTCGGCCAACTGGGCGGGATCGAGTTCGAGGTCCGCGTCCTGGATCGCAATCACGGACCCACGCGCTTCGACGAGTCCCAGACGGATGGCGCTGCCTTTGCCGCCGTTGTGCGGCGCGTGAATGATCCGCACGAGGGCGTGCGCAGGCAACGCGTCAAGGACGCCTCGCGTCCCGTCGGTCGAACCGTCGTTCACGACGAGTATCTCGCGATCGGCGGGGAGCGGCACTTCGATCAGCCGGTGGATGACCGCCGCCACCGTGGCCGACTCGTTGAATACGGGAACGATGATGGAGACGAGAGGCGCCACGCGGTGCCCATAGTATGCCTGTGATGGCGCGAGATAGGATGGCGCATGTCTCAGCGCGAACTGCTTCTCTCGGCCGCCCTGCGCGCCGTGACCTACATGGACGCCGTCGGCACGCGTCACGTCGGCGGCCGCGCGGACCGGGCGGCGCTGCACGCCGCTCTCGGCGGGCCGTTGCCCATCGCCCCCACGCCAGATGAACGGGTGATCGCTGAGCTGGCGCGCGGCGTGGATGCCGGCCTCGTGGCCACGACGGGACCTCGTTATTTCGGCTTCGTCACGGGCGGTGCGGTGCCGGTCACCGTCGCGGCCGAGTGGCTCGGGTCGGCCTGGGACCAGAACGGCGCGCTCTACGTGATGTCGCCAGCCGTGGCCGTCATGGAAGACATCGTGGCCGGCTGGGTCCTCGAACTCCTCGGCCTGCCGGCCACGGCCACCGTGGGTTTCGTGACCGGCTGCCACATGGCCAACTTCACCTGCCTGGCTGCCGCGCGCCACGAGACGTTGCGGCGAGCGGGCTGGGACGTCGAGCGCGACGGCCTGCCGGGCGCTCCGCGCATCACCGTCGTGGTCGGGGACGAGGTGCATATTTCCACGGTGGGCAGTCTGCGGCTGCTCGGCTTCGGCACCGCCGAACTCAGGCGGGTGGCGGTCGATGATCAGGGCCGCATGAAGACCGACGCGCTCGCCGCCGTGCTCGCCGGCCTGTCGGGCCCGACGATTGTCTGTGTCCAGGCTGGCAACGTCAGCACCGGCGCGTCCGACCCGATGCGGGACATCGTGGCGCTGGCGCGTGCGCAAGGCGCCTGGGTGCACGTGGATGGCGCGTTCGGCCTATGGGCCGCCGCCGTGCCCGAACTGGCAGCGCAGGTCGCGGGCGTCGAGGGGGCCGACTCCTGGGCCACCGACGCCCACAAGTGGCTCAACGTGCCCTACGATTCGGGCTTCGCCATCGTGGCGCATCCGGCGCCGCACCGGGCCGCAATGGGCATGCGCGCCTCGTACCTGCAACGGGGCGACGATGAAGAACGCGCCGGCATGGACTGGGTGCCAGAGTCGTCACGACGCTCGCGCGTGATTCCGCTCTACGCGCTCATCCGGGCGCTCGGCGCCACGGGCGTGCGCGACCTCATCCTGCGCACGTGCCGCCTGGCCGAGCGCATGGCCAGCGCGCTCGCTCGCGAGCCCGGGGTCCGCGTGCTCAATGAGATCGCGCTGAACCAGGTCCTGGTGGCGTTCACCGGACCAGGCGATACCGACACCGGCGCCACGACGCGCACGGTGATTGCAAGGGTGCAGGCCGAGGGAACGTGCTGGGCGGGCGGCGCGTCATGGCAAGGCCACGAGGCCATGCGCATCTCGGTCTCGAACTGGTCGACCACCGAGGCGGACATCGACCGCTCGGCCGAGGCCATCGTCGGTGCCTACCGCGCCACGTGCGCGGCGCAGGGCCGCTAGTTCTTCTTCTTCGCCGGGACGCGAGGGGCAGGCCCCGGCCGGTACTCGATCATCACGTTGCTGATGGTGGCGACGGGCCGCCCTGGCGAGGTAAACGCGCTGGTGCCGTCGGGGCGTACCTCGGTGAGCCTCTCGCCGAGGATGCTGATCTCGGTGGTGCCCGGCGGAAGCGCCATCTGCACGAACTCGGCGCCTGTCGGCGCCACGGCCTTCATGCCGCCTGGACCGGCGCCGCCGGAGATGCGGTCGTACAGGTCTTTTTCGGTACGGAACTCGGAATCGATCACCGCGCGGTCGATGAGCGTGAGGTCGGCAAGCAGCACGCCAATCGTGGCCGTATAGTGCCGGTACGCCTGCTTCTTCGCCACGAGTTCCGCCGAGTAGGTGTGGCGGTTGTGCAACTCGAACGACAGGGTGACCTCGCCTTGGTGCGGGGGGATCGTGACCCTGATGCCAGCCCGTGGCTCGAGGCCTGTCAGCACATCGCAGAAGCGGCGTTTGGTCGCGATCCCATCGCCAAGCTCTGAGGGACACACCATCGTAGCGGGCACGCGAGTCAGTGGCTGGAGCGCGACGGGCCGGGCCGGCGCCTTCCGCGCCGGCGCGGGACGCCGCACTGGAGCCTTCGTCGTTTGCGCGTATGAGGGGGGGGCCAGAAGCGCAAGCGCGAGCGCAACAAGGATTCGACGCATGCGTTCTAAGCTTAGCTGACTTCGGGGGCTCGGTGCCAATCTGTGCACGATCGCCGCGTCGGCGCATTTCCTCCGTCGGCGAATCCGTGTAGGCTGAAAGACCCGAGAGCCGCGGCCCCCCGCGCCAGCGGGACCATGGACACCACTCGCATCTCCATCGCGCAGCTCCTGGCGCTGGACGTTCCGCTCACCTGGCAAGACGCCGTCGCGGTCGCGCAGGAAGCGGCGATGTTGAGTGATGTGCATGCGGCGATGAATAGCAAGCCATCGCTCGTCAGCCCGGAGACCTGCTTCATTACGCGCACGGGCGATCTCGAATTGCCGCAGACGACCGACGTGGAGTCGCCCGATGCGGTGACCGTGCTGCTGCGCGAGATGCTCGCCGGACGCGACGCTCCCCCAGATCTCGAGGCCATTGCCTTCGGCCGCGCGACCCGCGACATGTCGGGCGCGCTGCAGCGCTTTCCCGTACCGAACCGCCGTGCGGAAATCGCGCGACTCGCCACGCGCGCCCTGGCGCTGCGGGCCCGTCCGCTCGACGGGATCACGGTGGCACCGGCGGCGGCGCCTATGCCCCCGCCGCCGCCGCTCGTGGTCGCGCCGCTGCCGTTGTCGGCCGCACCGGCAGCGCCCACCGTCGTCGCGACGGCCACGTTCGTGCGCGACGCGCCGTTCCGCGCGTCGAGCATGCCACCTCCACCGGCAGTGCCACCACCGCCGGCCCTCAGCGTCTCGACGGCGGCACCCGACGCCGAACTGCGACGGCTGCGCAGAAGGTCGGTCGAGCGCGAGCGCGCGCGCCGACGTCTGACCGAGCGGTTCCGCGCGGCCTTCGTCCGACTCGGCGAATGGGTGACGTGGCGCCCCTCTTCACCCGACCCGCGCGTGCTGGGTGGCGCGGTGATCATCACCGCCGCGGTGGTCTCAATCCTGTGGGGCAATGACCGGTCCGCTTCGCCGACGAGGGCCTCAAGCGCCGCGACGTCCGCGGTGGAGCGCGCCGCCGTCGCATCGCCCGCTCCGGATCCATCCTCCCATTCTGCCGGCACCCCGACCGTCGCCTCGGTAACGCGGGATGAGGTTGCGCCACCGGGGGCGATACCGCCCCCCCGCCCGCCGGTCGCACGACGCGGCGATGCCGTCGTCCCCGCCCCGACAGCTGCCGCCCCGCGACCTGAGTCGCCCGGACTGGTGGAACGCGCCGCGCCGCCCGCACCCAGACCGGGCAGCGGCATCACGGTGACGGTGCCCGCCCTCGACCCGGCGGCCGGACCGCTCACCCAGAACCCGGGCGCCGAACTGTCGCCGACCACGCCGCGGCTCTCGACCTCCGGACGTAGCCGCGAAGGCATGAATGCGGTCTACTCGGCGGGCGACGACGAGGTGACGCCACCAGTGTTGCTGCGTCAGCAGTTGCCGTCGCAGGTCCTCGAACCGTCCGGAGACGCGCCAGAAGACTGGCCATATCTGGAACTGCTCATCGATCACCGGGGCGCGGTCGAGCAGGTGCGGCTCCACGCCAAGTCGCCCGCACCTGGGCAAACCCTGTATCGCCATCGCATGCTGCTGGCTGCGGCCAAAGCATGGCAGTTCGAGCCCGCGCGCAAGAACGGCGCGCCCGTGCGCTACGTGATGCGCGTGCCGCTCGAGCCATGACGGCCCGGCCCAGCGCGGGGCACTTCCTCCGCGAGGCGGTGGGATGGGTGCAGCCCTGGGGTCTGGCGGTCGACGGCACACCGCGCCTGCTGGCAGACCACGTGACGCTCGCCGGCGACTCACGTACGCGCCGCACTGGGCTCCTGGGGCGTGACGCCTTGCCGGCAGGGCATGCGCTCGTGCTGGCGCCGTGTCAGGGCATCCATACCTTCGGGATGCGATTTGCCCTCGACGTCGTGGGCGTGGCGTCTGACGGCCGAGTCGTGTCAATCGTGGAGGCCTTGGCGCCGTGGCGCGTGACGCTTTCTTGGCGCGCCTTTGCAATCGTGGAGGTGCGAGCCGGGCGCTGCCGGGAAATCGACCTCCGCGTGGGCGCGACGCTCAGGTGCTCGCCAGTCAGGCCAGTCGAATGACACGTCAATGCGCGCCAGGTGGATACTTTAGTCGTTTCAGGGCAAGCATTTTGTCGAGCAATTTCGCGCCCGCCGTTCCAGCGTGTCAAACCGTGAATTCCCTCCGTAGATCTCAGGGATAATGCCGTGTAGCCAACATGCTCTCCAGTCGCCGAATTGGTGGTTGCCGAGAGTGTCTGGCGCACGCCGATCGTGGCGTGTCAGCGCAGTGTCACCAGGCCGCCCAACCGGGGTGCGGCCATGTGCAATTGGTGCCCTCAAGCCCGGAACGTGGAGTTCTGACATGACGCACTTGCTTCGCAGACTGGTCCAAGAGGAATCCGGCCAGGACATCATCGAATATGCGCTCCTGGCTGCGGGAATTGCGATTCTGATCATTCCGCTCGCCAACCTGATCGGGCCGAGACTGGTCGCCATCTACACCAGCATCAACACCCAGGTCGGCTCGATTCCAGCGCCGTAGGCACTCGCCGCGACGTGCGCGCGGGGTTCAGGCATGACACAAAGACCGACCGTAGCCAATCGCTGGCGCTGGTTCGTCGCGCACCTGCTCCGGGACGACCGGGGGCAGGATCTCATCGAGTATGCGTTGCTCACCGCCGCGATCGGGGTGGCCGGCGCGGCGACCTGGCCGATCATCGTGAACACGCTCGGCACCGCCTACCGGGCGCTCGACACGAACACCCAGAACCTGTGGGAGCCACCTCCTCCGGGCGGCGGCGTGCCGTGACCCCGTTCGATCTCGGCGCGCTCCTGAGCGCGATGGTGGCGTGCGTGTGCGACGTGCGAACGTCACGCATTCCGAATGCGCTCACGGGTGCGAGTCTGGCAGCGGGCATCGCTGCCCATGTGGCCCTCGCTGGTGGACACGGAGCGCTGGTGGCGCTCGGCGGCGCGGTCACTGGCCTGGCCGTGTTTTTCCCCATCTTCGCGCTCGGGGGCATGGGTGCGGGCGACGTGAAGCTGATGGCAGCGCTCGGTGCGTGGCTCGGATGGGGACCTACGGTGTGGACAGCGCTGTATGCGGCCATGGCCGGTGGAGTGCTGGCGCTGGCCTGGGGCTTTGCCCAGGGCTACCTGCGGCAAGCGTTCCAGAACCTCCGCTCGCTGGGCACGTTCTGGCTGATTGAAGGGGTACGGCCGCTGCCCCCGTTGACATTGGATGCGGGTCGCGGGCCACGGCTGCCGTACGCCGTGCCGATTCTCGTCGGTGTGTTGATCTCAATATGGCGCCAATGAGGACACGGCTCACGACGCGAGGCTGGGCGAGCGAACGCGGCGCTGAGCTTATCGAGATGGCCGTCGCCATGCCGCTGCTGCTCCTCATCGTGATGGGCATCGTGGACTTCGGTTTTCTGTTCCAGCGCTATCTGGTACTGACCAATGCCGCCATGGAGGGTGCGCGGGTGGCGGTATTACCCGGCTACACGATGGCCGACGCGCAGGACCGTGCCACGACCTACGCTCGCACCGGTGGGGTGATCGGAGCGGTGACGGCGCTGGCCGCGCCGCTATCGTTGCCCGGAGCGGGCGGGGGATCGTGGCCCGGCGTCCGCGTCACCGTCACGCACGTTTACAGGTACTCGTACATCGGCCCCATCGCGGGGCTGTTCGGTGGGTCGTTCAGTTCCGTCACGTTGACCGCGCAGTCCACCGTGCGCCGTCAGTTGGGCTCGTGAGCATGTCGAGGCCGGTTGCATGAATCGTAGTACCCGCACGCTTGTCGTGTTCGTCCTCTCACTGGCCGTCGCTGGCATCGCCAGCGCCGTGGTCTATCAGGCCGCGCAGACGGCGCCGCCGGCAGTCGCCGAGGTACGCAGTTATCCGGTGGCTGTGGCCGCGCGCGCGTTGCCAGTGGGCGCCACGCTCGGACTGGAGGACGTTCGCCTCATCGCATGGCCGGCCGCCAGTCCCATCACAGGCAGCGTGAGCCGTCTCGAAGACGCGGTGAACCGCGGCCTGCTCGCCTCGGTCGTCGAGAACGAGCCCCTCACGAGCGCAAAGCTGGCGAGCGCCGAGTCGGGCGCCGGCCTGCCGCCGAGGATCACCGCCGGTATGCGCGCCATCTCGGTGAAGGTCGACGACGTGGTGGGGGTGGCCGGGTTTGCCGTGCCGGGCGCCCACGTTGACGTCGTCGTCACTATCAACCAGCGCGAAGACGGCGTGTCGCGGGTCGTGGTCAGCAACGTGCAGGTGCTGGCCTCTGGCACGCGCACCGACCAGAATCCGCAGCCCAACGCGAGGGCGGTGCCCAGCACGGTCGTGACGCTGCTCGTCACTCCGGCCGACGCGGAGCGCATCTCGCTGGCGTCGTCGGTCGGCCGCATCATGCTCACGCTGCGTCACCCGCTCGACCAGAGCATCACCGACACCACCGGCACCCGCGTCGCGTCCTTGCTCGGCGCTGCGGCGCCGCCGCCGTCGCCGCCCCGTCCCGTCTCGGCCGCGCGAGCCGCCAGGCCGGCGGCGCTGGAGCCCCCGCCGCCGCCCCCGCCGCCCTATACCGTCGAAACCATTCGTGCGGCTAAACGTATTTCGGAGGTCGTGAAGTGAAGACCCTGATGTCCCTGGCCGGTGCCGCCGCGACCTGCGTGCTGCTCTGGAACGTCCCGGCGAGCGCGCAGCCCGCGCCGGCGGGCTTCACGGAACTGCCCCAACGTGTGTTGCTCACGGCGGGCCGCTCGACGGTCCTTACGACAGATTTCGACATCACCCGCTTGGCTGTGACCAATCCCGCCATCGCCGATGCGGTGGTGGTGAAGCCGCGGGAAGTGCTCGTGGACGGCAAGGGCGCTGGCACCGTCAGCCTGATCGTGTGGGGCGCAAACGAACGCAAGCACTACGACATCGTCGTCGACCCGGGCGTGACCAACCTCCAGCAGAACTTTCAGCAACTCTTTCCCGGCGAGGACATCAACGTGTCGGTCACCGACGACGCCGTGATTCTCTCGGGCGCCGTCACGAGCAACGAGGTCATGCTGCGCAGCGCCGAGCTGGCCAAGGCCGCCATGCCGAAGCACGCCGTGATCAACATGCTGCAACTGCCCAGCGGCTCGCCCAGTAAGCAGGTGATGTTACAGGTGCGGTTTGCCGAGGTGAACCGCAACGCGCTGCAGCAATCGGGTCTGTCGCTGTTCTCGACGCGGCAGGCCGTCCTGGGCCGGTCGACCACGCAGCAGTTTTCGGCGCCCAATTTCACCACCCAGGGCGACGTCGACGCGCTGGATTTCTCCGATTTCCTGAACGTGTTTCTGTTCTCGCAGACGCAGGGCATCGGCGGGGTGCTGAAGGCCTTGCAGTCGCGCGGCTTCCTCCAGAGCCTGGCGGAGCCGAACCTCATTGCCTACAACGGCGAGGAGGCCAGCTTCCTGGCCGGCGGAGAGATTCCGATTCCGATCGTGACCGGACTCGGGCAGACCTCGGTGCTCTTCAAGGAATTCGGCATCCGGCTCACGTTCCGGCCGACGATTGCCGGCGACGTCATCCGCCTGAAGCTCAAACCTGAGGTCAGCACGCTCGACTTCACCAACGGCATCGTGCTCTCGGGCTTTCGCATCCCGGCGCTGAACACGCGCCGCGCGGAGACCGACGTGGAACTGCGTGACGGCCAGTCGTTCGCCATCGCCGGCCTGCTCAACAACCTCACCCAGACCGATCGCCAGGCCGTGCCCCTTCTGAGCCGCCTGCCGATCATCGGCTCGCTCTTCAAGAGCCGCGCGCTTCGCGCCGACCAGACCGAGCTGATGGTGCTCGTGACGCCGCGCCTGGTGCGCGCGCTCGACCCCGACGAGGTGCCGGCCCTGCCAGTGCGGCCGGGCGCCTTCCTGAATCCGTCGGATGAAGAGAGCCAGGGCGTACCCGGCGACGATGCCGACGAGCCCGCCGCGCCAATCATGCGCGACGCCCCACCCCCCTCGCGACGTCCGCCCCCGCCAGGGGCGGTGCCGCCAGCGAAGCGACCTCCGGGAGCATCGCAGGATCGCTGATCATGCCCGTGACGACGACCACCACCGACTCGACGCGCGCGCCCTCATTTCGAGGCGGCCCGGCGTGGCGCGCGCAGCGTGGCGCGATCCTCGTGCAAGCCGCCATCATGATGGTGGGGCTCACGGCGTTCAGCGCGTTCGTGGTCGACTACGGCATCCTATGGACGGCGCGCCGGCAGATCCAGAACGCCGCCGACGCCGCGGCGCTTGCGGCGGCGATCTCGCTCGGATTCGATGCGCCAGACGACCAGGCGCTCGCCCGCTCCAATGCATTGACCGCTGTGGCGCAAAATCCGGTCTGGGGCGCGCCGGCCCACGTCGAGGGCTCTGACATCACGTTCCCGGCGTGTCCGGTGGGGTCGGTCGGGACTGGCAACCGCGTTTGCGTGCGCGTGCAGGCGTTCCGGAACCAGGGCACGGACAGTTCCCTTCCGACGATTTTCGGACGGTTGGTCAACGTTGCCGACCAGGGCGTACGTGCTTCTGCCACCGCGCAGGTGCTCTACGGCTCCTCGACCGATTGCGTCAAGCCGTTCGCTATTCCCGACCGGTGGGAGGAACTTCGCGGCAATGTCGGCCTGCCCGGTTGGGAGCCCCTCGACACCTTCGAGCGCTACGGCCCCGGCGGCCTCCTGCTCTCCCCTCCCGTCGACTACTACGAGCCACCCGGCGGCTTTCTGTTCGGCCCGAACGGGACCGGCTTCTCGCGCGGGCCTTCGGCCGTCACCGCCGGCGACTTCGGCATGTCGCTCGAATTTGACCCCGGCTTCGTACCAGGCCCAGCCGGCGGCGAACACTTCATGCCAGCGCATGTCACGCCCGGCGGGTCATTCGCCTCTGACATCGCATCGTGCGCGCCGCGCGTCATCCAACCGGGCGACTCGCTCGAGGTCGAACGCAATAACGTCGGCGGGGCCACGGCAACCGGTGTGTTGTCCCTCATCGCGCAGGACGCGGCCGCCACCTGGACCGCCTCGATGAACAACGGCCGCGGCGGCGTGTCTGGCGGGTGCATGTCGACGGGCGCTTGCAGCGTCAGTCCCCGGATCATCGCGCTTCCGGCATTCGACCCAGACGCCTGGAACGCCACGATCGACAACGACTACGTCGTCGTGACGCGGATCGTGGGCTTCTTCATCGAGCGGTACGTGGCGCCCCGCATCGTGGGGAGGCTCATGGTGTATCCCGCCGCGCCGAGGAGTTCTATGACCGCAGAACCGAATTCGGCCTTCGTGGTCAGTGTCGCGCTCGTCAGGTAATCCGCCGTGCAACCCATTGTCACCCTGCTCGGATCCACCGAACGCGACCTCGCCGTCACGCTGCGCGATCGCGGGTTCATGGTGACCGAGAACGAGCTTACGTCGTCGATTGCCTCGCACGTGGCCGGCACGAAGGGTCCCGACGCGTTTGTCGTCGACACGCGCAACTATGCGTCGCTGCCGCGTGAAATCGTCGGCCTCCGTCGCCACTATCCGCAATCGGGCCTGGTCATCCTGGCCAAGACGCTCGACCCCAATGCGATGCTCGACGCGATGCGCATGGGCGTGAGCGAGTGGGTCGCCGAACCCGTGTCCCTCGACGAATTGGAAACGGCCATCCGCCGGGTCGCACGCCCCGTGGTGGGCACGGTCGCGGGCCGTGCGTTTGCGGTGCTCGGCGGCAAGGGCGGCGTGGGTTCGACCACCGTAGCCGTGAACGTGGCCACCGCGCTGCACAAGGCCACTGGCGAGCCAACGCTCGTTGTCGACTTGCACATGGCGCACGGAGACGCCTCGGTCTTTCTCGGCGTAGAGCCTCGCTTCTCGGTGCTCGACGCGCTCGAGAACATCCATCGCCTGGATCAGACCTACATGAAGGGCCTGGTCACGCCGACCAAGTCCGGTCTGGATCTGCTGGCCTCGGCGAGCCGCCCACAACTCGGCCCGATCGACGCGCTGCGGGTCCGGGCGCTCATCGAGTTCGTATCGACGATTTACCCGTGGGTCGTACTCGACTGCCCGCGCACCGACGCCACGCTGATGGAGGCCCTTGACGCCGCCACCTCGGTCGTGGTCGTGGCCAACCAGGAACTCGCGACTCTGCGCAGTACCAGCCGCCTGGCGGTTTCGCTGCGGCAACGGTGCGGCGCGCACCGGGTGCGCCTGGCCATCAACCGCTACGACACCGAGTCGGAGATCGGGCGCAAGGACGTGGAACGGGTGCTCGGCGGAGCCGTGGCCTACACGTTCCCCAGTGACTACCGCGCCGCCGTGGCGGCCCTCAACAAGGGCGAGCCGCTCGTCCTGCAGAACCACACCCGGCTGGCCGGCACCTTCGACGAGGTGGCTCGCGACCTGGCCGGCCTCGGTCCGGCTGCGCCGCGCGACGGCAGCCGCGGCGGCGGCTTCTTCGCCCGGCTCGGCGGCCGGCGATGAACAGGAGTCTGTGAGTCATGGCGACACGAACAGAACGCCCCACCCCCGGCGCCGGCGTGGACGTACGGCAGGCGCACTATCAGGACAGCAAGGAACGGATTCACCGCGCGCTCCTCAACCGGCTGAACCTCGACCGCCTGACCCGAGTGGGCCGCGAGCAGGCCGAGCCCGAGATCCGCAGCCTCATCGTCACGCTGCTCGACACCGAGACGCGTGGCGTGCCACTCAGCCTGTTTGAACGCGAAGCGCTCATCACCGACGTGCTTAATGAGCTCTTCGGTCTCGGGCCGCTCGAAATGCTGCTTACCGATCCGACGATCTCCGACATTCTGGTCAACCGCTTCGACCAGGTCTACGTCGAGCGCGAAGGGCGGCTCGAGCCGAGCCCGCTCGTGTTCAGGGACAACCAGCACCTGCTACGCATCATCGAGCGCATCGTCAGTTCCGTCGGACGCCGCATCGACGAGTCGAGCCCCATGGTGGACGCCCGCCTGGCCGACGGGTCGCGCGTCAACGCCGTGATTCCGCCGCTGGCCCTCGACGGGCCGCTGCTGTCGATTCGCCGCTTTCGCACCGACCGACTTGGTGCCCGCGACCTCGTGGACCGCCTCACGCTCACCGGGCCGATGATGGAGTTCCTGAGCGCGGCGGTGGCGGCGCGCTTGAACATCATCGTGTCGGGAGGCACTGGCGCCGGCAAAACCACGTTTCTTAACGCGCTCTCGAGTTTCATCTCCGAGCGCGAGCGGATCGTCACCATCGAAGACGCCGCCGAACTGATGCTGCGGCAGCGGCACGTCGTGCGTCTCGAGACGCGCCCGCCGAACATCGAAGGCAAGGGCGCCGTGCACCAGCGTCAGCTCGTCATCAATGCTCTGCGCATGCGACCCGACCGCATCGTGGTCGGTGAAGTCCGTGGTGAAGAGGCCCTCGACATGCTGCAAGCCATGAACACCGGCCACGAAGGCAGCTTGACGACCATTCACGCCAACAGCCCGCGTGACGCGCTCTATCGCCTCGACACCATGATCGCGATGGCGAATTTGAACATCCCCGAGCGCGCGATCCGTCAGCAGGTCGCCTCGGCCATTCATCTCGTCGTGCAGCTCTCGCGCTTCTCTGACGGGCACCGCCGCGTCACGGCCATCACCGAGGTGACTGGCATGGAGCAGGGCGTCATCACGATGCAGGACATCTTCCTGTTCGAGCGCGCCGGGATCACGGCCGAGGGAAGGGTCACCGGGGCCTTCCGGGCGACGGGCATTCGGCCCAAGTGCGCCACCTCCCTGGGCACGGCCGGCTTCGCCATGGCCCCTGAACTGTTCGACCACCGCGTCGTCATCGACGGAGAGCCGGCATGACGCTTGCGATCGTCGCGTTCGTGTTGTGCATCAGCGTGATGATGGGCCTGTACTGGGCCCTCATCGTACGGCCCGAGGACCAACGGTCTCGCGCGCTGGCCCGGCGCGTGGAACGCGTTGATCAGGCGGCCACCGGCGAAGCCGGTATCACCTCGGTGGCCACGCCGGTGACCGCCACCTCAGTGCTTGATGCCCTGCTGGCGCAACACCTCAGCATCGCTGGGGGCGCACAGCGTCTGCTGACCGAGTCGGGTCTCCCCTGGACGCCATCTGGTCTGCTGACCCGCAGTGCGGTCGCCGCTGCCGCGGGCACGGCCGTCGGGGCCTTGTGGACCGGGCGTCCGATCGGCATCGCGCTCGGCGTGCTCACGGCCGTCACGCCCTACCTGTACGCGCGCCGCCAGCGGTCCGAGCGCCTTCGCATCTTCGAAGAGCAGTTTCCCGAGGCGATCGATCTCATTGCTCGGGCGCTGCGTGCAGGCCACGCCTTCACGACGGGCCTCGGCATCGCCGCCGAGGAAATACCCCCGCCGGTGGGTCCTGAATTCCGCCGGGTGTTCGACGAGCAGAACTTCGGCATGGCGCTCTCTGAGGCGCTCAAGGGCATGGCCCGACGAGTGCCAGTGCTCGACGCGCGGTTCTTCGTCACGGCCGTGCTCACGCAGCGCGAAGCGGGCGGAAATCTGGCCGAAGTGCTCGACAACCTGTCGAGCGTAATGCGCGACCGCTTCAAGGTCAGGCGCCAGATCCGCGTCGTGTCGGCGCACGGACGGACGACGGCGTGGGTGCTGTCGTGTCTGCCGCCGGCGCTGGCCGCGGTCCTCTACACGGTGTCGCCGCAGTTCATGCGCATCCTGGTTGACGACCCGCTCGGTCTGCGGCTGGTCGGTATTGCGCTGAGCCTGCAGATCATTGGCACGATCATCATCACCCGGCTCGTGAAGGTGGAGTACTAGCGATGGACCCCCTCCTGCTGTCGGTCGTCTTCGTCGCGGTCGCCACCGCGATGGCCACAATGCTGTGGCACCTCACCGAACCCGATACGACACGTCGTCGCCTCTCCGAGGTGGTGAGCGGAACGCCCGCGCCTCCGAGCCCGCACGAGTCGGTGATTTCCGACACGCCCAGCCGCCTCGCGCGCAGGGTGCGGTCGTTTGTCCCGAAGTCGCCGCGGAACATGACTCACATTCAGCGCATGCTCGCGAGCGCGGGGTTCCACAGCGAGTGGGCGGCCATCGCGTTTGCGGCCGTGCAGCTCTCCGTGCCGGTGCTGCTCTTCCTCATCGTGATCGGCACGTTCGGTCCGGGCACGCCGGTGTTCTTCGGCGCCATCGCCGCAGCCCTGAGCTACTACCTGCCCGTGCTCTGGCTAGGCGGCAAAATCGACGCGCGACGCCGCGAGATACGAAATGGCCTGCCCGATGCCACCGATCTGTTGATCGTGTGCCTCGAAGCCGGGTCGGGCATTGATCAGTCGCTGGCGCGCGTGGCGGAAGAACTGCGGATCGCCTACCCGGCCCTGGCGCGAGAACTCGAGCTGATCGGCTCTGAGACCCGCGCTGGCAAGCAGCGCATGGAAGCGTTCAAGAACTTTGCCGAACGCACCAAAGTCGACGACGTTCGGTCGTTGGTCGCGATGCTCGTGCAGACGGACCGCTTCGGAACCAGTCTGGGGCAGGCGCTGCGGACGCACGCCGATACCTCGCGCACCAAGCGGCGTCAGCGCGCCGAGGAGCGCGCGGCAAAGCTCGGTGTGAAGCTGCTCTTCCCCCTTGTGTTCTGTCTGTTTCCCGCCTTCTTCACCGTCGTGCTCGGCCCCTCGATGGTGCAGATCTACCGTCAGTTCGTGTTGGAACTGGGCCCGAAGTAGTCGTCGGCATGCTTGAGGCAACCATCGTCAGCGTGAGGAGACAATCCCGTGGCAACTTGGCAGATCATCTTGTACGTCGTCGGCGCCGTCCTGTTGTTGGGCTATTTCAAACGAAGGAGCGACCGGCTCAGCCGGCACGAATAGGCTCCCCGGCGCGGCACGTCTGCATAACTCTGGCGGCCGTGGCCCTCATCGGTGGACTGTGCGCGGGTTGCGCCTCGTCTGGCAACTCAACGTTTGCCGGACGGTTCGTCATCCCGGGTACGCCAGCGGTGGACCTGGGCGGCCCTGTACCCACGACGGCGAAGTCAGTGCCGCGGACGACGGCGCGCGCGCCGTCGCAACCGCTGCGCTTGGTGGCTCGCTCGTCGGCTGGACTCGCCACGCTCGAGGCCACATCACCCAGGCTACGCGAGCAACTCGCCGCACTCGGTGCGACGCCCAGCGTGGACGGATACCTGGCCGTGGCGTCGACCTATCTCGGGCATGGCGTCGACGACCGTGCGTTCGACTACCTCATGAGTGGACTGGTGCGCTATCCGCGTGCCTCAGCGTTGCACGACGCGGTGGCGCGGATGTGGCGCGACTGGCATCTGCCCGACCGCGCGCTACGCCACGCGTATCTGGCCGTGCGATACGCTCCGGCCTCGGCTCCCGCCCACAATACGCTCGGCACGGTGCTGTGGGCGTTGTCTGCCCGCGAGGCTGCGGCTCGCGCGTTTGCCGACGCGGTGGCCCTCGATGCCGACGCCGCCTACGCGGCAGAGAACGTGTGCCACGCTGAGGTGGCACTGGGACATCGGGTATCGGCATCGTGCACAGCTCAGCGTCACCCGGAGCCCCCGCCTCCGCCGCCGCTCCCGTGAAGCCGATGACTGTCGTGCTCAAGCGTCCCACGGTGCCCGCGGCACCGGTCACGATTGAAGACACCGGACTGTCCTTCGACCTGCTCGAGCAGCTCGCGCTCAAGACCCTGCATTTCACCGGCGAACTGAGTGCCGCGGCGCTCAGCACTCGGCTCGGACTGCTGCATTCCGTGCTCGAGCCCGTGCTCCAGCACCTGAAGCGCGAATACCTCTGCGACGTCTGGGGCGGCAGCATGGGCGGCTCGTCGTTCATCTATCGCCTCACCGACGCCGGTCGCACGCGCGCGATGCTGGCGCTGGAGCAAAGTCGCTACGTCGGCACGGCGCCAGTGCCGTTCTCTCAGTACGAAGCGTACATGCGTGCCTTCGATGCGGGCCCCGTCAAGGCCGTGAACCGCGCCAACGTGCGGCGCGCGTTTGGTCACCTCGTACTCAGCGACCGCGTCCTCGACCAGCTCGGCCCGGCGGTCAACGGCGGCCATTCACTGTTCGTGTACGGCCCGCCTGGCAATGGCAAGACGGTGATTTCTCAGGCCATCTCCGGTCTGCTGTCCGGTGAGGTCTGCATTCCCCAGGCCGTCGACTTCGATGGGCATCTGGTGCAGGTCTTCGATCCGGCGGTCCACCACCGGGTGCCGACCGCACTCGACACCAGCCTCGACCGCGGCACCAGTGGCGACGCCAGATGGCTTCGCTGTACGCGCCCGCTGGTCACCGTCGGGGGTGAGCTCACGCTGCAGGCGCTCGAACTCTCGTACAACGCCGCCTCGCGTTTCTACCAGGCGCCGATTCAACTGCTGGCCAACGGCGGCGTACTCGTCATCGACGACTTCGGCCGTCAGCGATGCTCGGTCGTCGACCTGCTCAACCGCTGGATCAACCCGCTTGAAAGCCGCACCGACTATCTGACGCTGCAGTCTGGACAGAAGATGCCGGTGCCGTTTGTGGTGCTGGTCGTCTTTGCCACCAACATCAAGCCCTCCGAGCTGGTGGACGAGGCGTTCTTGCGGCGGATTCACTACAAGGTCTTTGCTGAAAACCCGTCAACGACCGACTTCAAGCGGATCTTCGAGCGCTGCTGCCGCGAACGCCGTCTTGCCTACGACGAGGTGGTGGTCGACCGCTTGATTGCCGACTTCTTTGACCAGCGGGAGATTGCGCTGCGCGGCTGCCATCCCCGCGACCTCATCGAACACGCGCTGGCGCTGACCGACTATACCGGCGCGCCGCGCCAGTTGACGTTCGAACTGCTGCTCGAGGCCTGCGCCAGCTACTTCCTGGACGACCACCGCGTCCGACAGGCTTCCCCCTCGTGACGCCGGCAGGCCGCGCGCTGCTGGCGTTGGCCGTCCTGGTCGGCGGAGCCGCGCCGGCAACGGCCCGGCAGGAGACGACCGTCCGCATCACGTCGCCGCTCGGGCGAACCGGCGTGCCCGGCGTCATCCGCGTCGTGGCCCAGGTGCAGACCAACAAGGACGGCGGCGTCGTGCCGGTGCGTTTCTTCGTGGATGGCGTGCCCATCGGCCAGGACGTGGACGGCCCTCCGTATGTGGTCGAGTGGGAAGACGCCAATCCCTACGAGGCCCGTGAGATCAGGGTCGATGTCGAAGACGGACGCGGCGGCATCATCAGCGACCACGTGGCGCTGCCGGCGCTGGAGGTGATCGAAGAAACCAGCGTCTCGTCGGTGCTCATCGAGGCCACGGTCCTCGACGAGGACGGCAAGTACGTATCGACGCTCGGCGTCGGCGACTTCCGCCTGACCGAGGACGGCGTTCCGCATCCGCTCGATTTGGTCCAGCTGCAGTCCATTCCCACGACCTTCACGTTGCTCATCGACAGCAGCCAGAGCCTCTACCGTCGCATCGACATGGTGAAAGCTGCCGCGCGCCGCCTCGCCTCGCGTCTGCGCAAGGGCGACAAGGTGATCGTGGCCCCCTTCCGCACGACCGTGGAGTCCACGACCGGCCCGACCGATGACAGTCGGACGATCACCGAGGCCATCGGCGCGATTCGGGCTCGCGGCGGCACGGCCATTCTCGATGCCGTCGCCCAATTGCCTGCGTTGTTTGGACACGTCGAGGGCCGGCACGTGGTGGTACTGCTCACCGACGGCTACGACGAGCAGAGTACGACGCCGTATGCCGAAGCGATGACGGCCCTGCAGAAGCTGCAGGCCACGGTGTACGTGGTGGGCATCGGCGGCGTGGCGGGCATCTCGCTGAAAGGCGAGACGCTGTTGCGACGCATTGCAGCGCAGATGGGCGGTCGCGCATTCTTCCCGATCCGGGAGGAGCAGTTGCCCGACGTCCACGCCAGTGTCGCCGCCGACGCGTACCACCGCTATGTCGTCAGCTACACACCCCTGCGGCAGGAGGCCGACGGAACGTTTCGCGTCATTCGTCTCACCACGCCGAATCCGTCGTATCGCGTGCGGGCGCGCGAGGGCTACTTCGCGCCCAAGCCTCCACCGGTGAAGCCGACCCTGGAGTTCAGCGCCACCCAGTCGACCGGCACGGCGGTCTCACTATCGGCGGCCGACGTCGTCGTCGTGGAGGACGGCACGGTGCAGCAGGTCGAGTCGTTCGAGGAGGCCGTGGCGCCCATCTCGATCGCGATGGTCGTCGACGCAAGCGGCAGCATGCGACGCGCAATGCCAGCGGCACAGCAGGCGGCACGCTCGTTCGTCACGTCGCTGCGGCCCACCGACGCATTGGCGCTCGTGCGCTTCTCGGACCGGGTCGTGCTGGAACACGAGTTCTCCGAACGGCGCCCTGACACCATCGCCGCCCTCGATCGCCTGCAGGCATCGGGTGGCACGGCGCTCTGGGACGCGCTCCACGACTCGATGCTGATTCTTCGTCAGCGCACCGGCCGCCGCGCCATCGTGCTGCTCTCGGACGGCCGCGACGAGAACAATCCGGGCACAGCGCCCGGCAGCGCGCACACGCTGGCCGAGGTGCTCGCGCTCGTGCGCGACACCGAGACCGTGGTGTACGCCATCGGTCTTGGCGCCAACGTGGATCGGTCTGCCCTCGAACGGATTGCGCAACTCTCCGGGGGTTCGGCCTCATTCCCTGCCGAAGCCGGGGACCTCGAGGCCGAGTACCGGCGCGTCCTCGATGCCCTGCGCCAGCGCTATGTCTTAGGGTATACGTCGACCAACACGGTCCGCGACGGCGGCTGGCGCCAGGTTGTGATCGGCGCGCGCCAGCCGGGCGTGTCGGTCCGGAGCAGCGGCGGGTACTTCGCCCCGAAGAACATCACGAAGAAGTAGACGGCGCTTGCGAGGGGTAATCAGCAGCTTTTCAATAGCTGCAGGAACTCTGACCGGGTGCGCGCGTCGTCCTGGAACACGCCGAGCATGGCGCTCGTCGTGGTCGTGGATCGCTGCTTCTCGACACCCCGCATCGCCATGCACAGATGCGTGCCCTCGCAGACCACTGCCACACCCAGCGGCCGCACCGCATCGCGAATGGTTTCGGCAATCTGACTCGTCATGCGTTCCTGCACCTGCAGACGGCGTGCAAACATGTCGACCAGCCGTGGAATCTTGCTGAGGCCGATCACCCTGCCGTTGGGAATATAGGCCACGTGACACTTGCCGAAGAACGGCAGCAGGTGGTGCTCGCATAGACTGTAGTAGTCGATGTCGCGCACGATCACCATCTCGTTGTAGTCCACGGAGAAGAGTGCCCCGTTGATCACCTTGTCTACGTCGGTGCGATACCCGCTGGTCAGATATTCAAGCGACCTGGCCACCCGGTCTGGCGTCCGCGCAAGGCCCTCGCGCGCCGGGTCTTCGCCGAGCGCTTCGAGCAAACGGGTCACCAGGTCCTGCATTTTCATATGTTACCTTGCCGTTTTGACGCTGCGCGGAGGCGCGTGGGTTCTCGCGGCGGCGGCGCAGAGCCCCGCCGCACCACCAGCGAACGAGGTCAGCGATCCTGACGCACTGTACCGCGACCGCGACCGCGCGGCGAGCGCCACGGCCGCCGAACGGATCTGGGCGGAGCGGGTGTCCAGGAGCGCCGCGGACTTCGACTCGGCGTGGAAGCTCGCTCGCGCCCGCTATTGGCTCGGCACCAATGGCCCTGGGACTGGCGACGAGAGGAAGCGCGTGCTGGAACAAGGCATCGCGGCGGGACGATTGGCCATGGCGGCCCGTCCCAACGCACCGGACGGCCACTTCTGGATGGCCGCGAACATGGGCGCGCTGGCCGACGCCCACGGTCTGCGGCAGGGCATTAAGTATCGCACCCCGATCCGGACGGCGCTCGAGGCCGCACTGAAGGCCGACCCCGCGTATCTGGACGGCTCCCCCGATCGCGCGCTCGGCCGCTGGTACTTCAAGGTGCCGGGCCTGTTCGGCGGCGACTTGAAGAAGTCGGAGGTGCACCTGCGCAAGGCACTAAGCTACAAGCCCGACAGCATCATCTCGCTGATCTTCCTGGCAGAGACGCTCGCCGAACTCGGAAAGGCGGCCGACGCCCGCACGGCCCTGCAGACGGCCATCGAGGCGCCGGCCGATCCTGACTGGGCGCCCGAAGACGCCCGCTTCAAAGCGCAGGCGCGTCAACTCCTGGCGGCGCTGAAATAGGCGGGCGCACCGGAAGAAAACGCTGACTCGCCCCGGCGCAAGGTCCGGCGCTAATACGTATAGAAGCCGCGTCCGCTCTTCTTGCCGAGATATCCCGCCAGCACCATCCGCTTCAGCAGGGGCGGCGGCGCGAAGCGCGCTTCGCGGAACTCGTCGAACATGATGTTGGCGATGAAGTAGGTGGTGTCGAGGCCGACGAAGTCGAGCAGCGTGAACGGCCCCATCGGATGGCCGCAGCCGAGCGCCATGCTCTTGTCGATGTCCTCTACGGAGCCGACGCCGCCCTCGAGGCAACGGATCGCGTCGAGCAGATAGGGCACGAGCAGCCGGTTCACGATGAAACCGCCGCGATCCGGCGCCGTCACGGGCTCCTTGCCAAGGGCGGCCGCGAAACCGAAAAGCAGGTCGAAGGTGCCCTGGCTGGTCGATAGCGCGCGGATCACCTCGACCAGCTTCATGAGCGGCACGGGGTTGAAGAAGTGCAGTCCCCCAAATCGATCAGGACGCCTGGTGGCCGCTGCCAGCTCCGTCACACAGAGCGACGACGTGTTGGTTGCCATCACGCACTGGTCGCCCACAACCGCCTCGACCTGGGCGTAGGCCTTGCGCTTGGCCTCGACGTTCTCGACGATGGCCTCAATCACGAGGTCGCACTCGGCCAGGCTGGCATACACGGTCGTGCCTGTCAGGCGGCCGAGAATTGCGGCCTTGTCGGCCGCCATCATCTTGCCTTTGGCCACGCCGCCCTCGAGAAACTTCTCGATGCGCGCGAAGCCCGTGGCGAGCGCCTCGTCGCTGACCTCGAGCACAATCGTGCGGAACCCGGCCGCGGCCGACACCTGCGCGATACCCCCACCCATCAGCCCGCACCCCAACACGCCCACTGTCGTGATCGCCATGACGCTCCTGCTCTGCCGATCCTCGCACTGTTACGGGCGCTTGACGACTTGGCGCGCTGGAGGCCGCGCCGATCGAAACGGAACAGCTCGGTCCACGATGGTCCCAACGTTTGTCACTAGGCACGCCAGTCGGTCCCTGAAAACTGGGGTCTGACCACCGATTTCAAGTATTTCACATACAATCGTATACATTCGTCTGGATTTTTTCCCAACATCTTGGATTTTGCCCCGTTACAAGCGGCCCTTCTTGCTGCCACAACTCAACAAATCGCAGCGCCCGATGGTAGTTACAGCTTTGGCACGACTCTTCCAATGACCTGGGCGTTCGGCACGTTGACCTGTACTCGTTAGGGGTAATCACACTATGAGAATTCTATTGAGAGGCATGTTCGTGGCTCTCTGGCTCGCCGCGGTAGGCACGGTCTTCGCCCAGGAGACGACCGGGACGCTCAGCGGCAAGCTGACCGACGGGCAGGGCCTCGCGCTTCCCGGCGTGACCGTGTCGGTCACCGGCCAGCAGGGTGCCAAGTCATTCATCACCGACGGCGACGGCGCGTTCCGAGCGTCGTTCCTGGTTCCTGGCAGCTACGACGTACGCGCCGAGCTGGCGGGCTTCAAGGCCGTCGAGCAGAAGAATGTTCCTGTTAGCCTGGGCCAGACCACCTCACTCGCCCTGAAACTCGAAGTGGGCGGCATCAGCGAAACGGTGTCGGTCACCGGCACGAGTTCGATCATCAACACCTCGTCGACGACGACTGGAGCCGTGTTGACGAGCGAGATGCTCGCGACCATTCCCGTGGGCCGGCGATTCACCGACACCCTGTACCTAGCGCCTGGCGTCAGCAGCGGCGGCTCGGTCGGCCGTGCCAATCCGTCAGTCTCAGGAGGTTCCGGCCTTGACAACCTGTATGTAGTTGACGGCGTGAACGTGACCAATACCGGCTACGGCGCCGTCGGCTCGTACTCGGTGATTTTTGGTTCGCTCGGCAACGCGACGCCCTTTGACTTCATCAAGGAAGTGCAAGTGAAGACCGGCGGCTACGAAGCCGAGTTCGGTCAATCGCTCGGTGGCGTTGTGAACGTGGTGACCAAGAGCGGCAGCAACGCACTGCGTGGTTCGTTCTTCGGGTACTCATCGCCGCAGAGCCTCGAGGCCGCGTGGAAGACCTACCAGTCGGTCAACGGCACGGTCAACACGGTGGGCACCGAGCGGTCAGACGTGGGCGCCGAGGCTGGCTTCCCGCTCTTCAGGAATAAGCTCTTCGGCTTTGCCGCCATCAATCCCGCCTGGGAAACGCGCACGTTCGTTGCGCCCGAGGGATTCCCGCTCGAACGCCTCGGCAAGGTCGACCGCAAGCGCACGTCGCTCTCCTATTCCACTAAGCTCACGTGGCAGGCTGCGGCGGCGCATCGCCTCGACGCGTCGTTCTTCGGCGACCCGGCCAAGGGCAAGCCCGGCCTGCAGCGCACCTCGGCCCTGCTCGTGAACGACACGTCGTCGTTCAGCGAACTCGAATACGGCGGCCACAATCAGACCCTTCGCTACGACGGGGTATTCGGCTCGAACTTTCTGGTAGAGGGCAACGTGGGTCGCGCCTACAACCGGATCGCCGAAACGCCAACGGCCAATGAGTGGCGCGTGACCGACCAGACGGTCACGCCCAACCGAGTGGCTGGCGGCATCGGCGGCTACGAACGGGGCAACAAGAGCGCGAACCTGCAGTATGCCGCCAAGGCCACGTGGCTCTGGGGCAGACACCAGGTGAAGCTGGGCGGCCTGTACGAGGACGTCGAGTACTCGCAAGTCAACCAGCGCACGGGCCCGACCTTCACGGCGCCAGACGGCCGTCAGACGGCCACGGGTGCGTCGATCAGTATCCTCAACGACGTCAACTTCGGGCGGATCTACCGAGTGACCAGGGCCAACTTCAACGACGCACGGGTCACGACTCAGACCTACCAGTCGTTCTTCGCGCAGGACAATTGGAAAGTCAATGACCGACTCACCATCAACCCCGGCATCCGTTACGAACAACAGACTCTCGTGGGCACCTTCGCCAAGCTGAGCACACTCGATGGTCAAGAGCTCGACGACTTCGCGCTGAAGAACAACTGGGCGCCACGCGTCGGCGTCGTCTACGACGTGCTCGGCAACGGCAAGAGCAAGGTGTTTGGCAGCTACGGCCGCTTCTACGCGCGCATCCCCAACGACCTGGCCGCACGGGCCCTGTCGGCGGATGACGGCACGAGCCGCGCCGACTACTTCGACGCCGGGCTCACCCGTCCGATTCCCAACGGCGTGGCGACTCAGACCACGGCGACGGCTGCACCGATCACGCAGCACTTCCTGTTGGCGGGGGTCGGCGCCGACCTCATCGACCCAGGCACGAAGCTGTCGTACCAGGACGAGTTCGTCGCCGGCTTCGAGTACGAGGCGTTTCCGAACATCAATCTGGGTGCGCGGTTTATCCATCGCAACGTGGGGCGCGTGCTCGAAGACATCTCGCCCTACCCGGCAGTGGCGTGCGACTTCGGCGTCGCGGCGGCCTGCTCGGTCGACTACGTGCTGCTCAACCCGGGCAAGAACACCGCCGTGTCGCTCGCACCCGGCTTGAGCGGGGTGTCGTTCGAAGACCCGAAGCACGTCTACGACGCGGTCGAGTTCACGGCAGAGCGCCGTTTCTCGAACAACTGGTCGCTCATGTCCAGTTACCGATGGTCGCGTTTGTTCGGCACCTTCGAGGGCTTCTACCGCGAAGACAACGGCCAGTCGGATCCCGGGATCACGTCGCTCTACGACTTCCCCACCAACGACCCGACCTATACCGCGATTGGCGGCCGTCAGTTCGGCTACCTGGGCGACATCCGCAATCTCGGACAACAGGGTGAAGGTCCGCTCCCACTCGACCGGCCGCACCAGCTGAAGTTCTACGGCAACCGTGCGTTTGGCGGGGGCCTCGCCATCGGAGCCGGCTTGAACCTGTCGTCAGGCAAACCGCTCACGTCGCTTGCGGCACTGCCACCCTACGACAACGATAGTGAGATTCCGATCACCGCCCGCGGCGAGGGTTTCCAGACGGTTGATGGCTTCAAGAAGCGCACGCCGTTTGAGTCGCAGCTCGACATTCAGGCCAGCTACGCGTTGACGGTAAGCGGACGCAAAGTGACGCTCATCGCCGACGCGTTCAACGTGTTCAACATGCGGCGCATCACCGACTACAACGCGGCGTTCGAGCAGAACTTCGGCGTCGAAAACCCGGACTTCGGCTCGCCGACTTCGCAGAACGTCTCGGGACAGCAGTTCCAGGCGCCGTTCTCGCTGCGCCTGGGCGCGCGTCTCGCCTGGTAAGCATCCAGGCGTTCTGAGCGACTCTGAAAGGGGGCTGGGGCACACCGGCCCCCTTTCTGTTTGAGGACCACGCGCTGCACACCCGGTGGACCGCTCGTCCTGGCGCGCAGGGAGGACTGCTCTGCAAGCCGCCGTTGCCCGCACGGATGCTGGTTGTCGCACTGAGTGTCGTTACGGCCAGGAGCCGCGGCAGGTGCTCAGCCGCTGGCCAGCAACGGCAACCGGCGCGCGGCCATGGTGCAGTATCGCAGTGCCCAGGAACTGCTCACGGGCGAACGTTGGGCCCTGGCTCATGTCCAGCAACACCGGTCCCTTTGAGCCACCGGCTGAGCACCTGGCGCTCGGTAGTGCGCACTTTCGCAAGGGCGCCTCGACCGAGGCCGACGGCACTCGACTGGTTGAAGGACCGCATCGCGCGCTGACGCCCCCGTAGACGGAGCGGTACGCGCCGTGTGCCACGCTCCATGACGAAGAGTGTCTCTGCCACGCGACACACACTGGGTCCGAACGTGCGCCCCCGCTGATTTGCTGGACTTTCCACTGATGCTGCCGATAACCGGGTTGGCCCGGTTCTTGATACAGAGAAGGCAGGAACGAACGATGTCAGCAACTACTTCGCAAGCGCTACGGCAACTCCGGGTGATGGTGGTGGGCGGCGGTCCCGACGTCCTCCCGCGCGTGGAGCCCCTGCTGCCCGCAGGCGCCTACGACGTGGAGTTCGTCGGCCTCGACGAAGAGCCGTATGGCTGCATCCTCGACGACGCGCCCGACCTGCTGGTCGTCTGCCTCAGAATCGAAGACACGGCGTCGTTTGCGTTCCTCAGCATGCTGCAATGCGACCCGGCCACCCGCCGGTTGCCGGTACTCACCTACACGACCGAGTCAGAAGGACAGGCGCTTCCGGGCGTCGACGACATCGCGCCGCGGCGCCGCCTGAGCGGCCGTTCAGCAAATCGGCTGGCGCGCCACTGATGCTATAGTCAAGCGCCAAAATGACGGACGACCTGAAGCGCGCCCATGTGCGCCACGACCTGCCGGACCCGGTGTCCGGCGAGGTGAAGATCTACCACTCGATGTCGATACGGCAGCTGAGTGGCGGCGGCGCGCTCGTCGAAATCGGGGTGCCACTGCAGCTTGATTCGCTGCACGACTTTCGGCTCGCCCTAGGCGATCGATCGGTCGTCGTGAAAGCCCGCGTCGTGCACTCGCACATCAGCACCGTGGGCCTGGACCGGGTCAGCTACCACACGGGCATCGAGTTCGTCGACCTGTCAGAACCAGTGACCCAGGTCGTGGCCGACTTCATCGAGGCGCTGCGCCTGCAGCGCGCAGAGCAGGTCTGACATGACCTCCGCCTAGCGGAGGTCAGCAGGCCGCTGGCCCTTCACGCGCGGCTTCATCGCCTCGAGCGCATCGAACATCTCGGCGGGCACCGAGAAGCCCACTGCCACGATCTTCCCTTCACCGCCCAGCTGCAACGAGTCGACGATGGCCTTCATGCCGGGCTTGTCGCCGGCCTGCAGCTTCGCCATCGCCACCACGCCGCGGAGCATGTCGCGAAGGTTCGTCGCCGCCTCATCGTCTTTCGCCTCTGCCTTGAACGTCCCGGTGATACCGCCGTTCAGATGACCCGCTGCCGAGAACCACGACAGCGCCGGCACCCTGCGCTGCAGTTCATCGGGTAGACCGGCCTTCCCGGCCATCGCGTCGAAGCGCCCTACCACCCACGCGTTGCTGGCGTTCAGGTCACCGACCAGACGCATCAATTCGGTATTGGAGAGCACATTCCGACCGCTGCGCTTGGCGTCGATAGCGCCGCGCACGGCCTCTGCGCTACCCAGGGCCAACGCCCCAGGCTCGATGAAACCAAGGGCCATGGTCTGTTTGTCGCCGTCGCCGGTGTGCGCAATCATGCGCACGCCCTGATAGTCCTCGATGGCGGCGCCGTGCTCGCGCGCCAGCCCCTCTATCCGTACCTGGTCGAACCGGCCGCGCACCACCACGAGCGGTCGCGAGCTGTCGCTCCCCGCCTGGGGGCCTGACAACAACGCCGCCACCACCGTGTCGATGTCGCGCTCGATGTTGACGCCGGTCTTGGCCTCGAACTCGTCGCGGTCCGCGGTGTCTGGCTCGAGCCTGCGCAGGCGCTGGCGCAGTTCCGAGGCCATCACTTCCTGCACGTTGGCATAGGCGACGGCGACCGCCTGGGCGGGCACGTAATTGAGGTCGTCTGGTCCAGCCGCCCGGGAGAACGCCACTGGCAGGCCCGCCAGGGACGCCACGAGGCCGGTCGTGAGGCCGAGAGCCAGGATGCCGAAGGCGGTGAGTACGAAATAGCGCGTCTTCGAGGTCATGTGGTGGGTTCTCCCTGCTTGATTATACGGACGCCCCTGGCATGAAGTTCGCCCAGGCCGAGCCGACCGCCATCTACTGCTCGAGCACGTATTCCCGACGGCTCACCGTACGCATGGCGAGCCAGAGGAACCCGAGTAGGAACACGGCGAGCCACGCCAGGGCCACCGAGGCCCCAGGCGTCTGCCGGAACAGCCCCTGAATCACGCTCAGGGCGCCGTCGCTCGGCATGGCGTGGGGCACAAGCGCCTGCAGGTAATGCGCGACCGTGAACTTCCGGAGATAGCCCGGAAGGGCCAAGGCCAGTTGTTCCCACCCGAAGGCGAAAATCAAGCCGCTGACAATCGGACGCTTGAGCCGGGCGCCCACAAACGCGAATAGGGCGCCATACACCGCGAGGCCGAGGCCCAGGATGCCCAGATCGAGCACCACCGACAGGAAGGTCCCGGGCACCTCACTGAACGGCACCACCAGGAAGTAGGTCAGCATCACCGACGGCAGGACCACGAGCGACGTGCACGCCAGATAGGCCAGGTACTTCCCGAGCAGCACAGCCCCACGAGGAATCGGCCGCGTGAACAGATAGGTAATGGTCTTGTCCTCGACCTCGTCGGCCATCAGCGCCGTGCCATAGAACACGCCGAGCACCGGCACGATGAAGCGCACGTAGAGCATCCAGATCATCACGCCGAAGACGCTCGACCCGGCCACCCGTACGCCGTTCACCCGCATGGCCGGCATGCCGAGCGACTCCACCACCCGGAAGATCAGCGCCAGCAGTACGGGCCCTCCCACGACGAGCGCCATGAAGATCGTGCGGCGCGACCACAGCATCTCTCCAAACGACAGCTCGAACACCCGGCGCGCCGCTCCAAACATCGAGGGCGGTGCGGGACGCGTGACGTCGGACGTGCTCATTGGCGCACCAGATACTTGAAGACGGCCTGCAGGTTGTCGTCGGGCGAGGTCACTTCCGCGATCTCACCGGCCTCGCCCGAGGCGGCCAGGGCCGTGAGCTGGCGGTAGAAGGCGTCGGGCTGACGCGTCTCGATCACCAGCGCGCCCTCCTCAAACGACAGCCGGGTCACCCCTTCATCCTTGAGCAGATGCTCGGCCAGCGCCCGCGGCTGGGCCGCGCGGATGTGCACCGTATGTGGATGCGTGTCGATGAGGTCGCGAATCTGGTGCACGTTGCCCTCGGCCAGAATGCGGCCGTTGGTGATGAGCAGGATGTTGGAGGTCATCGCCTCGATCTCGTGCAGGATGTGGCTCGAGACGATGACGTGCCGACCCCGGCGGGCCCAGTCCTTCACCAGCCGGATCGTCTTACGGCGTTGCAGCGGGTCCATTCCAGAAAGGGGCTCGTCGAGAATGAGGAGATCGGGGTCGTGCACGAGCGCCTGCGCCAGCTTGATACGCTGCCGCATGCCCTTGCTGTAGGCGCCGATCTTCTTGCCAGCCGCCTCCGTCAGATCCACCAGCTCGATGGCGCGGCGTGCCGCATCGCGCGATTCCGCATCGCCGAAGCCGTTCAGCTGCACGAGCGCGGTGACCCATTCGAGACCGGTCATCCGATCGTAGAACGCGTCCTGCTCGGGACAAAACCCGACTCGGGAAAAGGCGTCGGGGGTATCCCAGAGCGAGTAACCGAGTACGCGGATCGAGCCCTGGCTCGGCTTGAGCTGGCCCGTCATGAGCTTCATGAACGTCGACTTGCCGGCGCCGTTTGGCCCGAGCAGGCCGGTAATGCCAGGCGGGATCGACACCGTCACGTCATTCAGCCCGCTGACCTGCCCGTACCATTTCGACAGGTGGTCGGCCTGCACGATGGCCGTCGACGGAGGGGGCGGGGCGATGTCGTTGGCCATCAGCTCACCACTTCGACCGCGCGCACGCGTCGCTCCAGTACCCAGGCCGAACCGCCAATCAGCACGAGCACAACGGTCGCCGCCAGCCACACCGGCATGTCGAACCTTGGCGGCTGCCGGAAGATCGCGTCGCCGAGCTGCTCGAGCACATCACTCGGTGAGAGGAACGCCAGCCACGTCTGCCCGGTAACGCCGCGCACCGCGTTGAAGAGCGCCGCCGTGAAGAAGATGAGCCCCGAATACATTACCCCGACAAACCGGCTGCTCTTCGAGAGCGACGACAGCGCCAGCATGGTACTGGAGGCGAGCAGCACCTGCGCCAGCGAGTACAGCGTAATGGCGGGCACGAGATACAGGTTCTGGCGCACGAAGGAGAGACTGCCGGCAAAGCCGATCTGCACAAGCAGCAGCAGCACGGCCGGCGCAAAGGTTACGAACACGAGGAAGACAAAGAGCACCGCGGCCTTCCCCGCCACGTATTCCCACCGGCTCAGCGGCTTGGCCAGGTAGAGCTGCAGGGCATTGGCGCGGCGGTCGGCGGCAATCAGTCCCGAACCCACATAGATGGTGATGAAGAACACGAAGATACTCTGCGTTTCCAGGAACTCACGAAACGTCTCGCCCTTGGGCGCCAGGAACGAGGCCTGCTGGAAGTTGGCCGCGAGGTAGACCTGCACGGCTCTCACCAAGAACGGCACCCACGAGAGCAGCAGCAGGCCGAGGAACTTGCGCTCGGAGAGCACGGTGCGAATGCCCGCGAGCGCAATCACCTGCCACGCTGCGCCCGTGCGGGCGCGCGACCCGGCATAGCGCTGGTAGCCCTGATCGTGAATGGGCATGTCAGGCGCCTCCCACCACGCGCGCGAAAGCGTCTTCGAGGGTGGGCACGCTCTGGCGGAGATGGCGCACCTGCAGGCCGTGCGACGCCGCGAGCCCGAAGATCGCGGCGGCGCCGGACTCGCCCGGAACGAACACGCGCATCACGTCATCGTCGGTGTCGTGGCACTCGTAGCCGGCGGCCCTCAGCAGTCCCACCATGCGCTCCGCGTCATCCTTGACACGCAGTTCGAACACCTGCATCTGCGGGCCCTTCACTGCATCCAGGGTGCCCTGTGCGACCATAGCGCCCTTGTCCATCACCACCACGTGGTCGCAGGTGAACTCGATATCGGGCAGCAGGTGCGAAGAGACGATCAGGTTGACGCCCTTGTTCTGCGCCAGGTCGCGAATCAACACGAGCATCTCGTCACGGCCCTTCGGGTCCATGCCGTTGGTGGGCTCGTCCAGGAACAGCAGATCGGGATCGTGCACGAGCGCCTGGGCCAGCTTGATGCGCTGCTTCATGCCCGTCGAGTACGTCTCGACGTTGCGATAGCGAGCTTCGCCGAGGCCCACGTAATACAGCACCTCGTGGGCGCGCTGCATCGCGTCGGCATCCGGCAACCCGGCGAGCTGACCGCAATAGGCCACAAACGCCACCGCCGACATGCCCGGAATGTGCGCGTCGCTCTCGGGCATGTAGCCAATGCGCGACCGGATTTCAAGGGCCGAGGTGGTGACGTCGAGCCCAAGCACCCGCATCCGGCCCTGGGTCGGCGCGATGAAGCCGAGCAGCGCCTTGAGCATGGTGCTCTTCCCGGCGCCGTTTGGACCGAGCAGCCCCACGGCGCCCGAGGGAAACGCGGCCGACACATCGCGCAGGGCCAGCTGCCGTCCGTAGACGACGCTGACCCCCTGCAAGTCGACGACAGGGCTCGCGTCGGGGGACGGTGGGCCGACGGGAATAGGTCCGGTGGTGCTCATTCGCTGGTAGATACGAGAAGACGGGCGATGGCGTTCGGACGTCGAGGGGCCGCCGGCGGGTTCAGAGCGTGCCCCGCAGGCCGAGCGCGTCGGCACGTTCGCGCATGAACGTAATGACGTGGCTCACGTGCTCGTCAAGCGGCAGGCCCATCAGTTCCGCACCACGCTTCAGGTGCTCGCGCGGCACGGCGCGGGCAAACGCTTTGTCCTTCATGCGCTTGATGACCGACGCGGCCTCGAGATCGAGCACACTGCGGCTGGGGCGTACCAGCGAGGCGGCAGTCACAAATCCCGCCATCTCGTCGCAGGCCACGAGCGCCTTTTCCAGCGGAGACTCTGGCTCGACGCCGGTGAACTCCCACGCATGCGACTGGATGGCGCGCATCACCCACTCGGGATAGCCGAGCGACCGCAGATGCTCGCAGCCCTTGTTGGGATGGTCGCCGAGTGTCGGGTAGCGCTCGTAGTCGAAGTCGTGCAGGAGGGCCACGACGGCCCACTCTTCCTCGTTGGCGCCGGCCCGGCGCGCATACCCGCACACCGCGGCTTCGACCGCCAAGGCGTGCTTGCGCAGGCTGTCGCCCTCGGTCCACTCCGTCAGCAGCCGCCACGCGGCATCGCGGGTAAGTTGCATGTCGTCCATCCTACCCGCCTTCGGCCGTCTCATGCGCGTCAAAGCCCCGGACGATGACGGCCATGGCATGCGGGTTCACGCCGAGCCCCGCAACCTCCGCTAGGGTGACCCAGCGGGCGTCGGCCGCGTCGTCGCCTGCAACGAGCACGCCGCCGACCGGCCGGCACAGGAAGTCCACGATCACGAAGTGATAGCGCACCCGGCCGTCGCCGTCGCGGTGGACGCGGTCGAACACCTCGACGACGGCACCGACCTCGACCTCGATCCCCGTCTCCTCGAGGACTTCGCGGCGCACGCCCTCGACCAGGGACTCCCCGAGCTCCAGCCGGCCACCCGGCAGGGACCATTCCCCTGCGCGTGGAGGGTAGGCGCGGCGCACGAGCAAGACTTCGCCGTCGCGAATCACCACGCCGCCCACGCCAGCCACCGGCGCATCGGGATACTCACGCGCCATCGACGTCAGGCCAACACGAGCGCCGGCGACGCGTTCAGCCGAGCGCCGGCGAACTCACCGCGAGCGACGAGGCGAAGACCCGCGGCGGCAATCATCGCCGCGTTGTCGGTCGAGAGCGCCACGGGCGGTGCAAACACCGGCACGCCGAGTGCTCGGCCGCGCTCGGCAAGCTCGGCGCGCAACCGGCGATTAGCCGACACGCCCCCGGCCAGGCCGACCGCACGGGCCCTGTGCGCCACAGCGGCGTCGAAGGTCCTCGCGGTCAGGGTGCGAACGACCGTGCGCTGGAAGCTGGCGCACACGTCCGCAATCTCGGCCTCGGGCAGCGACTCGGCGCCAAGGACGGCCTGCCGCTGCCGCACGTGACGCAGCACTGCCGTCTTCACGCCACTGAAGCTGAAATCGAAACGCCCGTCGCGATCCGGCGCGTTCCGATCGGGACTCGTAAGCCGCGTCACTGGCAGGTCCACGGCGTCGTCGCGGCCGCCGCTGGCGAGACGGTCGATGACCGGCCCGCCTGGGTAGCCGAGGCCGAGCAACTTCGCCACTTTGTCGTAGGCCTCGCCCGCCGCGTCGTCGCGCGTCCTGCCAAGCATGCGATAGGTGCCCGGTTCGGACACGAGGTAGAGACTGGTATGGCCGCCCGACACGACGAGGACCACGGCTGGCACCGGCACCTCGCCGTGGGCCAGCCACAACGACTCGATGTGGCCAGCGATGTGGTTCACCGCAACGACCGGAAGGCCGTGGGCCCACGCGGCCGCCTTTGCAAACGACACACCGACCAGCAGCGAGCCAACCAGACCAGGTCCCTCCGTGACGGCGACGGCGCCAAGATCGGTCCAGCTGGCGCCCGCCTCAGCCATGGCCTGCTCCACCACGCCGCAGATGTCGCGGACGTGCTGCCGCGAGGCCAGTTCCGGCACAACGCCGCCCCATTCGCGGTGAATCGACACCTGCGAGGCGATCACGCTCGATCGCAAGTGCCACGGCGGCACGCCACCGGCGGCCGCCTCAACCACCGCCGCCGCGGTCTCATCGCACGATGTCTCGATGCCGAGGATCAGCATCTGGCAGCCGCCAGATGTTCGGCAAACGGCGGATACACGACGCCGCGTTCGGTGACGATACCCGCGATGTAGCGATGCGGCGTGACGTCAAAGGCGGGGTTCCGCACCGCGACCCCGTCGGGCGTGACCTGCGTGCCGGCCATGTGCGTCACTTCCTTGGCGGCCCGCTCTTCGATCGGGATGCCGGCGCCGGTCGGCGTGTGCAGGTCGATCGTGGACCAGGGCGCCGCCACGTAAAACGGAATGCTGTGCGCGTGCGCGAGGATCGCCACGCCGTAGGTACCGATCTTGTTGGCGGTGTCGCCGTTGGCGGCAATGCGGTCGGCGCCGACGACGACCACGTTCACGCATCCGGCGGCCATCATCGAGGCGGTCATGTTGTCGGTGATCACAGTGGTCGGGATGCCGTCCTTCACGAGTTCCCAGGCCGTCAAGCGCGCGCCTTGCAGGAACGGCCGCGTCTCGTCGGCAAACACCTGCACGCGCTTCCCGGCTTCGACCGCACCGCGCACGACCCCAAGTGCCGTGCCGTAGCCGGCGGTGGCCAGCGCGCCGGCGTTGCAGTGCGTGAGAATGCGCGCGTCGTCGGGCATCAGCGCGGCGCCGTAACGGCCGATCGCCTTGCAACTCGCCACGTCGTCGTCGTGGACAGCGTCGGCGTCTCGACGGAGCCGCGCGCGCAGCTCGTCCACGCCCTCGCCCGCACTCACGCCGGCCGCCAGCGACAGCTTCATGCGCTCGATCGCCCAGAACAGATTCACGGCCGTGGGCCGCGTGGCCGCCAGCACGTCGGCCAGCCGCTGGAAGTCGATGGCAAACTGCTTCGTGCCGGTGGCCTGGCTGCGACGGGCGCCCAGGGCCAAGGCCATCGCGGCCGCAACGCCAATCGCCGGGGCGCCCCGAATCACCATGGTCCTGATGGCCTTGGCCACGTCGGTGCCGGACTTGCAGCGCACGTAGACCTCGCGACCAGGCAACTTGCGCTGGTCGATCATCACGATGTCGCCGCCGTCCCAGGCGATGGTCGGAAGCATGGCCTCTATTCTAGCGGCTGGGTTCGAGTGGCTCGCCGCTGAGAGGACTTCGCGCCAGGCCCAGCCGACGACGACTCCCCGGTCAGCAACGAACGGTCGAAGGGCAGCGGGAAGAGGGCAGCCAGCTGGTAACACCCGGTTTCGCGGGCGAGGTTTGCCAGCAGCACCTCGATGTCGCCCGCATACTCCCACAGCAACTGCCGGCACGGCCCGCAGGGCGGCGTCGGCACCTGCGCATCGGCCACGACGGCGATCCGGACAAACGCTGTTCGTCCCTCGGACAGCGCCTTCAAGAGCGCCACCCGCTCGGCACACACGGTGAGACCGTAGGTCGCGTTCTCGATGTTGCAGCCCGTGACGATCGTGCCATCGGCGCACTCGAGTGCCGCCCCGACGCGGAAGCCGGAGTACTCCGCCCGCGCGTACTCTCGCGCGGCCCGGGCAGCCGCGACGAGTGCGTCAGAGCCCGGCAACAACGCCCTCCAGCAGCTGGATGAACTGACCGCGCACGCGCGTGGTCACGGCCACGACATCGTCGTGATGAAGGGGCGCATCCACGACCCCAGCGGCGGGATTCGAGATGCACGAAATGCCCAGCACTTCGAGACCCATCTGCCTGGCTACGATGGCCTCTGGCGCGGTGGACATGCCCACGGCGTCGGCCCCGAGGACGCGGAATGCGCGAATCTCGGCCGGCGTCTCGTAGCTTGGCCCGTGCACCGCCACGTAGATGCCGTGCTCCACAGGAATACCGGCCGACGCCGCCACGGACGTCGCCAGCGCCCGCAGACGCCGCGAATACACCTCGGTCATGTCGGGAAAGCGCGGGCCAAGCCCTGGGTCCGACGGCCCGATGAGCGGGTTGCTGCCAAGCAAGTTGATATGGTCGTCGATGATCATCAACGCGCCGGTGGCAAAGCGCGTGTTGATGCCGCCGGCGGCGTTTGTGAGCAGCACGCGCGGCACGCCGAGCGCCCCCATCACGCGCATCGCAAACGTCACGTCGGTGAGCGGGTGCCCCTCGTAGAAATGCGCGCGTCCGGCCAGCGCGATCACCCGACGCCCACAGACCACGCCGTGCACGAGCACGCCCGCGTGGCCCACGACCCTGGCGGCCGGCCAGTGCGGAATCTCGGCGTACGGCACCCGGACCGCGTCGCCGACACGATCGGCAAACGCGCCAAGGCCCGAGCCGAGCACTACGGCCACGTCCGCGCCGGCCACGCCGCGCGCCCGCAGCGCCTCGGCAGCCTGGGTGATGTTGTCGGTGTACTCAGACATCGGGAGATCCTTGCTAGAGCAGCATCGACGCCACGCACGCGTTCACGAGCGTCGCCAGAAACCCGGCCAGCAGCGCACGGCCTCCCAAACGGGCCAGATCGCCCCGCCGGCTGGGCGCCATCGCCCCGATGCCGCCAAGTTGAATGCCGATGGACCCGAGATTCGCGAATCCCGTGAGCGCGTAGGTCGCCAGGATGTAGCCGCGGTCGCTCAGCACCGCCTTGTACTCGCTCGTGAGCTTCACGAATGCCACGAACTCGTTGGCCACGAGCTTGGTGCCGAGCAGATCGGCGATCGGGCCGATGTCGCCCGGCGCCACGCCCATGAGGAACGCCACGGGCGCAAAGAGCGTCGAGAACACGCGCGCCAGGGTCAGACCCGTCCACGCCCATCCTAGCAGCGCGTCGAGCAGCGCGATGAACGCCAGGAAAGCGATGAGCATGGCCGCCACGTTCAGCGCCAGCGTCAGGCCGTCGGACGCGCCGGCCGCGGCGGCGTCGATGACGTTGACGTGGTTCCGCTCTACGGTGAGCGAGATCTTCCCGCCGGTGGCGGGCTGTTCCGTTTCCGGCATGAGCAGTTTCGACAGGTACAGCCCGCACGGCGCCGCCATCACGCTGGTCGTCAGGATCGCGATGGGGTCGGCGCCCAGGCCGATGTACACCGCCATCACGCCGCCAGAGATCGTGGCCATGCCGCCGACCATCATCGCGAGCAACTCCGAGTTGGTCATCGTCGGCACGTACGGCTTGACGATGATCGGCGCTTCGGTCTGCCCCATGAAGACGTTGGCGGCCGCCGCGAGCGTCTCAGCGCCGCTCGTGCGCATCGCGTACATCATCACGCGCGCCATCAGCCACACGACAAACTGCAGCACCCCGAAGTAGTAGAGCACCGTGAAGAACGACGAGATGAAAATGATCGTCGGCAGCGCAGTGAACGCGAACACGAAGCCGTTGGCCGGGCCGAGCGCTTTCCCCAGCACCTCGGCATTGGCCAGTCCGCCGAATACGAACAGCGAGCCCGCGTTTGTGAACTCGAGAAAGCGCTTCACGACGTCGGCCACGGCGGCGAAGAACGCGTAGCCCGGCCGCACGCCGCCCACCTCGAACTTGAGGATCAGGAACGCGAGCCCCAGCTGGATCACAATGCCCCAGCCCACGGTGCGCCAGTTCACGGCGCGCAGATTGGTGGACGCCATCGCGCAAATGGCCACGAAGCACAACGCGCCCGCGGCCGCCTGCCCGCGCACGCCGACGACGTCCGTCAGCAACCACGCCAGCAGCGGAGCGCCCACCGCAACGGCGACCGCCGCGAGACGCAGAGGGCGATCGGTCTTGGATGCGGTCATGGTTCCAGTGTCTCCCCGTCGCGGTGCACCCAGGCCAGCACCCGTCGTGCCCGCGGCACATCATCGCCGATCGTGATGGCGCGTGCCGCCGACGCGCGCGCGTCGTCGAGATGCGCGCCCGCGTTGTAGTGCAGTTCGAGCACCGGATCGCCCGCGCGCACCGTCGTGCCCACCGCGGCCCGCACGCACACGCCAGCGGCGTGGTCAACCGGATCGCCAGCGCGCTCGCGGCCGGCCCCGAGCAGCACGGCCGCGCGGCCGACGAGATATGCGTCAAGGTCCGACACCACGCCGTCGCGCGCCGCCACGACCACCATCGTGGCGGCCGCGTGGGGCAACCGGGCCGGATCGTCGATCGCGGCCACGTCGCCGCCTTGCGCGGCGACCATCTGGCGCAGTTTACGGAACGCCGCGCCCGACGCCAACGCGTCCCGCACGAGTGCCCGCGCCTGGTCGAGGCCGGCCGCTCGTCCCGCCAGTTGCAACACGCGGCAGGCAATCGTTTCGACGATCTCGAGCAGATCGGGCGCGCCGTGTCCGTGCAAGGTGGCAATGCACTCCTGAATCTCGAGCGCGTTCCCCACGGCGTAGCCCAGAGGCGTGTCCATGGCCGTGACCACCGCCTCCGTGCGTACCCCGTGGGTCGTGCCGATGGACACCAGCGATCGAGCCAGGACGAGCGCCTCATCGATCGTCTTCATGAACGCGCCTCGGCCGCACTTGACGTCGAGCACCAGGGCGTCGCTGCCTTCCGCCAGCTTCTTGCTCATCACCGACGCGGAGATGAGCGGCACGCTCTCGATAGTGGCAGTCACGTCGCGCAGTCCATAGAGCACCTTGTCGACCGGCGCGATGTCGGGGGTCTGGCCAACCAGCGCGCAGCCCACGTCGCCCAGGACACGCACGAACTCCTCGGTCGACAGGCCCACCCGAAAGCCGGGAATCGACTCGAGCTTGTCGAGCGTGCCGCCGGTGTGCCCCAGGCCACGGCCGGACATCTTCGGCATCACGACGCCACACGCGGCCACGAGCGGGGCGAGCACGATCGACACCTTGTCGCCCACGCCGCCCGTGCTGTGCTTGCCCACCTTGACGCCCGGGATGCTGCGCAGGTCGACCTGCCGGCCCGACTGCACCATCGCGTCGGTAAGCCAGGCCGTCTCCTGGGCCGTCATGCCCCGCAGCACGATGGCCATCAACAGGGCGGAGGTCTGATAATCGGCCCACGTGCCGTCGAGCACCCCGTGCACGAAGGCCGCAATGGACTCCTCGGACAGGGCCTCGCCATCTCGCTTGGCGCGAATGATGTCGACGGCGCGCATGAATGGGAGCGCAGTATAGCAGCCGATTGCCGTCTATAATCTAGCCGTGCTGGCTGGCCGCCGCCGGCCGCGAAACCTTCTCCGGCGTACATGTCCCACGCGACCGAGCCCCTGTCAGCGGAAACGAGCGCCACGCTGCTGGACCTGGCCCGCGCCTGCAAGGCCGCGGCGCGGGTGGTGTCCATGTACCCGCCCACGCACCCCGCGATTCAGGACGCCCTCGCCCGCATCACCGCCGCCGGCACGCAGGCCGTGAAGGACGGTGCGTTCCAGGTCACGGTCACCCCCGACACATTGCTCGTGGGCGGCCGGTCGCTGCTGCGCCCAGACGTGGCGGTCAGCGAGCTGGCCGGTATGCTGCACGCGCACAGCGTGGGCGAGCTGAGTCTCACCGCGGCGCTCGAACCCGCCGGCTGGCACGCGTTCCTCGTGCTGCTGTCGCAATCGGCGGCCGAGATCCGCGACGAAGGCGGCATCACGCGCGCGTGGGAAGCGGCCGGCGGCGGGCCGCTCGACGTGCGCCAGATCGACTACGCCGAGGTGCTGCGCGAGCGCGCCGACGGCGACAGTTCCGACTGGGAAGACATCCTCACCGCCTACTTGCAGGGCGAGCAGACCGACATCGACGACACGATGCTCGACGCGTTGCTCGAGATCGCCACCGAGCCGGCGCGCATGGCCGCGTTCATGGACAACATCGTCGAGCGTGCGGCCGGCGAGAACGGCTGGTTGAGCAAGCAGCAAGCCCAGCTCTCCAAGCTGCTCCAGGCGCTGGCGTCGTACGTGTCGGCGTCCGATCCGAGCCTGCTCGACAAGGTGCTCCGTAACCTCGCCGGCAGCGTGCCGCGGATGTCTCCCGAGGTGCTCACCTCCCTGCTCAACGAGCCACAGACAACCGGCCCCGACGGCCAACCCGAAGGCATCGACCGGGCCGGCGAACTCGTGGCGCGCCTCGACGAGGACATCATCTCGAAGTTCGTGGCCGCGGCCGTGGCCCGCGACCGCCACGCGACGGCCCGACTCGCTCAGGCTTTCCAGGCGCTCGTGCCCGACGAGGGCCAGCGCGACCGGGTGCTCGACCTGGCCTCAGAAGTGGCCTCGCAAGGGCCCCTTGGCAAAGAACCCCAATTCGACGAGCTTTGGCAGCAGGCCTCCGAGATGCTCTCCTCGTACACCGACGAGATGTACATCTCGCAGGACTATGCGGCCGACCTGTCGAGGGCCCGAGCCGTCGCGGTCGAGATGGACCGTATTGGCGACGACCCGCCCGAACGCGTCGCGGCCTGGGTGGCCTCGGTCTCCGACGAGCAGGTGCGTCGGCTGGATCAGATGGTGCTCGGCGACTTGCTCATCGTCGAGACCAGGCGCGACGAGTGGCAGAAGGTGCACACGCTGGCCATTGCCCGAATCGAGCAGTTGGTGCTCGTCGGCGACCTGGCGCCAGCGCAGGATCTGCTCGACACCGTGCTCCAGGTGTCTCGCGACAAGACCTCGGCGTTTGCGGACGTGGCCCGGAGCGGTCTGACCCAGCTGGCGGCCGGCGAGGTCATGACGCACGTGCTGTTGTTCATCCGCCAGGCTGAAGAGGGCGACCTGCCGCGGGCCACTCGCTTCTGTCTGTCGCTCGGCAAGAACGTCGTCGGCCGGCTTGTCGACGCGATGCTAATCGAAGAGGGTGCGCGCACCATCCGGCGCCTGCGCGAGGTGCTGATGTCGTTCGGGTCAGCAGCACGAGCGCGGGTGGCCGAGTTGTGCACGTCGCCGAATCCGGTCGTCCGGCGCACGGCCGTGGAGCTCGTGCGCGCGGTCGGCGGCGCCGACACGCTGCCCCTGCTCATGAAGCTGCTCGACGATGAAGAACCCCAGGTACAGCGCGACGCGCTCCGGGCCATTGTGCAGATGGGCTCTGACGATGGGTTCGCCGCACTCCGCGACGCCCTCACGTCGGGCACGGCCCGGACGCGCGACATGATCATGCACTCGCTCGCCACGCTGCGCGACGAACGCGCGGCGCCACTCTTTGCGTTCATCATCCGCCAGGGACAGTACCGCGGCGCGGCCGAGAAGGTCTATCTCACCTGCGTGGACTTGCTGGGTGCGTTACGCGTCTCGTCCGACGTCGCCCTCGATGCGCTGAAAGAGGCGGCGACCCGCGGCGAATGGTGGGCGCCGTTTCGTACGCGCCGGCTGCGCGCGGCCGCCACGCGGGCGCTGCGCGCCATCGGATCGCCCGCGGCGCTCGGCGTGCTGCAGGCACTCTGCGTATCCGGCCCGCGCGGTACGCAGACGGCCGCCCGCGGCGCGCTTGCCGGCGCGACGCCAGGTTCGACCGCCACGTCAGCCGAACCATCCTCCGACCAGCGCGAGGGTGAGTCCCTGGCGGAGTCAGTCCCTACCCCCGAGAGGAGTGATTCGTGAGTGACGCGGCCCGGCAGCTCCGGCAGGCCGATGAGTTCGTGCGGCGACTGACCGCCGCCGTGCGCGCCAATCAGCTCTACGCCCCGACGCATCCGCTTGCGGGCCGCGCGTTGAAGGCGCTGGCCGAATCCGCGGCGCAGATGCTGGCCGAAGACACTAGCTTGGCCGTAGGCTTCATCGAAAACGAGATCGTCGTCGGCGAGATTCCGCTCGTGCAGGCCGGTGAGGCCTTCGGCGAGCTGGTGCGGCGAGTGCGGCAGGTCGGTGTGGAACGGATCACGTTTGACCGGGGCGTGTCCCCCGAAGAACTGGCCGTGCTGGTCGAAACGCTGGCGCACCCGGAACGGGCCGGCGTGATGCAGGCCGGTCAGATTCCCGATCCGCTGGCCGTGCTCGGCGCCCTGACGCGCGTGCGAGTGGGCCGTCTCAGTCTCGACGAGCGCGTCGAGGCGTCGGCGGCCGACGTGGCCACGATTCGCCGCCTCTACACCGATGGCGTGTCGATCGCCGGTGCGCTGTGGGAGATGACGCAGCGCGACGGGATGCCCGACCCGCACCAGGCCAAGGCGCTCGTCGACTCGCTGGCCCAGGCCGTCGCGCAGAATCGCACGGCGCTGATGGCGCTGACCGCGCTCAAGGACTATGACAACTACACGTTCACCCACATGGTGAACGTGTCGATTCTCGTGATGGCACAGGCCCGCAGCCTCGGCATCGACGGCGCGCTGCTGCGCGAGTTCGGGCTGGCCGCGCTCATGCACGACATCGGCAAGGTGCGCACGCCGCTCGAGATCCTCAACAAGCCCGACAAGCTGACCGATGCCGAGTTCGCGATCATGCGCATGCATGTCGTGGACGGCGCCGAGATCCTGCGTCGCACGCCGGAGATTCCGGCGCTGGCGCCCGTCGTGGCGTTCGAGCACCACCTGCGGCTCGACGGCACGGGCTATCCGATGGGCGTGAAGCGCGCATCGCTCAACCTGGGCACGATGCTCTGCAGTATCTCGGACGTCTACGACGCGATGCGGTCCCAGCGCGCCTACCAGGGGGCCTACCCCACCGACCGCATCCTGGCGGTGCTGCAGAAGAGCGATGGACTGCATTTCGAACAGCATCTGGTCCGCCGGTTTTCACAACTGATGGGGCTCTACCCGCCCGGCAACATGGTGCGGCTCGACACGGGCCACGTCGGCGTGGTGATTCGCACGTTCGCGCCCGACCCGCGGCGCCCGCGCGTGCGGGTCATCATCGACGCGGCCGGCGTTCGCCTGCCTCGGCCGTTCGACGTCAACCTCTGGGATGTCGATGCCGACGGCAGCGGCCCCAAGACCATCTCCGCGCCAGTCGATCCGAAGGACTTCGGCATCGACCCGCTCACGTTTCTATAGCCCTGATCCGGCGGTGATGATGGTGCGACCCCTGTATGCGCGCGGCTGGCGCGCGATCGTGGCCGCGCTGGTGTTGGCCGCGGGGTGGCCGGCGGGCGCCCGCCAGAGCGCGGCACCAGACGACCCGACCCTGCTCGTGCTCATCGTCGTCGACCAGATGCGGGCCGAGTACCTGACGCGCTACAGTGCCCGCTGGACCGGTGGGCTGCGGCGTCTCCTCGACGAGGGCGCCCGCTACGAGCAGGCGTTCTATCCCTATCTGAATACGGTGACCTGCGTCGGTCACGCCACACTCGGCACCGGCGCATGGCCCAAGACCCACGGCATCATCCTGAATCAGTGGTACCGGCGCGACGAGGGCCAGACCCGGTCGTGCACGGCCGACGCGTCGGTGCGTCCCGTGGTCTACGGCGGCACCTCCAGCGGCGAAGGGCACAGCCCGGCGCAATTGCGGGTGCCGACGCTTGCCGAACGGCTGCGCGCGCGGTGGCCCGGGTCCCGCGGCGTCTCCATGTCGATCAAGCCGCGTTCCGCGGTCATGATGGCGGGCCGCGGCGCGACGGCGGTGACCTGGGTTGGCAACGGCCAGTGGCAGTCGTCGACGGCCTATGCCGCCACGCCCTTGCCGATCATCGCCCGCAGCGTCGGTCGTCATTCCATCGATGCCGATCGCAAGGCGGTGTGGGAGCGTCTGCGGGAGGCCCCGTCGTATTTGGGGGTCGACGACGGCCGCGGAGAACGTCCCCAGTTTGGCTGGACGACGCGCTTCCCGCATCCCCTGGCCCCTCCAGGCGCCACCACTGCCGATTTCCATGAACTCTGGGAGGCAAGTCCGTTTTCGGACGACCGGCTCGGGGCCATGGCGGTGGCGGCCATCGACGACTTCCAACTGGGGCAACGCGAAGTCGTCGACTTCCTGGGGGTGAGCTTCTCGGCCACCGACCTGGTGGGTCACGACTTCGGTCCTGACAGCCACGAGGTGCAAGACACGCTGGCGCGGCTCGACGGCACACTCGGCACGGTATTGGCGGCGCTCGATTCCAAGGTCGGCCGCGCCAGGTACGCGTTGGTGCTGTCGGCGGACCACGGCGTAGCCAGGGTTCCGGAGGCCGCCGCGGCGGCCGGGCTTTCGGCAGGACGGGTGCCGCTCGGCGCGGTTCGCGCGACTGTCGATCGCGCCTTGAGCGCGCGTGGCGCCGCACCGCACGTCGCACGAGCCGAGTACACCGAGGTCTATTTCACCGACGCGGCACGCGCGCAGATGACCGCGGCACGGGTCGCGCCGGCCCTCAGGGCGCTCCGCGCCTTGCCGGGCGTCGCCGCGGCGGTGTGGACGCCGGACCTGGCCGGTGCCACGGACGCACCGGCCGCGCTCCTGGCGGCCATGCGCGCGAGCCACGTGCCCGGCCGCAGCGGCGACATTACAATCGTGCCGGCGCCCAATTGGATCCTGGTGCCCGGGACCGACCCGGCCGGCGGCGATGCCACGACCCACGGATCTCCGCATGACTACGATCAGCATGTGCCACTCGTGTTCCTCGGGGCGGCCTTCGCGCCCGGTCGCTACCAGGTGCCCGCGAGCCCGGCAGACGCGGCTCCAACGCTGGCGGCCACTGTCGGCCTCTCCTTCACGGGGGTTGAGGGCCGACCCCTGACGGCCAGCGCGCGCCCGCCCCGGCCATCGAAGTAGAATCACTCAGCCGGCCCCTTCGCACTCGAGGACTCGCTCAATGATCCAACTGTTTCGTCACCGGGTGGCCGTCGCCGGACTCGCGGCGATTGGCGTCCTGGCCCTCACGCTCAGCCGCCCTGCGGGCCGCCAGGTCTCGGTCGACGAGGCCGGCCGGCTGCTCCTGAACGACGTCGCCTTGCCCGGGATCGATCGCGGGCTCGCCCTCAACGATCCGGGCCTCGACCCGGTGGACCGGACCAGCCGCGGCGCGCACTTCTCCGACGAGTCAGGCGCGCCTCGGGAGCTCTACGAGCGGGGCGCCGTCATCGTGAAGTTTCGCGACGGCGCCGGGGCGTCACGCGACACGGCGATGCGGGCCGTCGGCGGCCGGGACCTGAAGCGTGCGGCCTGGGCCGACTTCGACCTCATGACCCTCGACCTGGAGGCCGACACCGAGGCCATCGCCGCGCAGCTGTCGGCGCGTCCGGAGGTCCAATACGCACAGCCTCGTTATCTGAATCACCCCATGTTCAAGCCCAACGATCCGCTGTATGCCACCTGGCAGTGGAACTTTCCGGCAATCGATATGGAACGCGCCTGGGACATCAACCCCGGTGCCACGAGCAGCGTCACGGTGGCGGTGCTCGACAGTGGCGTGGCCTTCAGAGACGCGCTCGTGCGCTACCGTGGCCAGGCGTTCCGTCTGGCGCAGAACGGTCCGCTCTACCCCGCGCTCGGTCTGATCGACGTGCCCTTTTCGGCAGCGCCAGACCTCGGTGACGCCGCGCGTTTCGTGTCGCCGCGCGACTTCATCTGGAACGACGATCTACCGCTCGACCTCGACGGGCACGGCACACACGTGGCGGGCACGATCGGCCAGGCCACCAACAACGGCATCGGCGTGGCCGGCATGGCGTTCAACGTGCGCCTCATGCCCGTGAAGGTCATCGCCGAGACGTGGGACAACATCTTCAACAGTCCCAACGGCGGCACCGACGACATCGTCGCCCAAGGCGTTCGCTATGCCGCCGACAACGGCGCGCACGTGATCAACATGAGCATCGGGCGCGAGGCCGGCGGACCCGCCACGGTGGTCGAGGACGCCGTGCGGTATGCGGTGTCGAAAGGCGTGTTCGTGGCGATTGCCGCCGGCAATGACGGCGACGGCCAGAATCGTCCCAATCGTGTGGCCGAGTTCGCAACGCGCATCGACGGCGCCGTCGCGGTCGGCGCCATCGGTCGCGGCCTGAACCGCGCGTTCTATTCCACCACCGGAAGCTTCGTGGAGCTATCGGCGCCGGGCGGCGACTCCCGCACCAATAGCGACCCACGCGAGGGCATGATCCTTCAACAGATGGTCGATCAGGATCTGGCCATCACCTTCGAACTCGCGCCGGCGCTCTTCAAGGCCCCGCGCTTCGACGCCTTTCGTTACTACTTCCTGCAAGGCACGTCGATGGCGACGCCACACGTGGCTGGCTTTGCCGCCTTGCTCAGGCAGCAGGGGCTGACGAATCCGGCGGCCATCGAGGCCGCCATGAAGCAGTTCGCCACCGACCGCGGTCCGGTCGGCCGCGACGATCAGTACGGCGCGGGCCTCATCAACCCCAGGGCCACGTTGCGTGGCCTCGGCCTGGCGCGGTGAGGCACCGATGAAGCGCATATGGCTGCTGGCCGCCCTCGTCGGCATGAGCGCGGTGACGAGTTCGCGCGCGGTCTCGGCGCAGACGCGCACGGCCCCTCCGTCAGGGCCGATCTCGGAGGCCGTGTCGTCATGGCTGGTCGAGCAGCGCCGGCCCGCCTCCGCTGGCGCGCGGCGCCGGCCGGCACCGCGCGCCAACCGCTTGCAGATTCGGGCCTTCGGCAGTGTGGGCACGAACTGGTTCGCGGCGTCGAGCACCTTCAACGCCGTGCTTGGCAGCAGCACCGGCCAGGATTTCGGCGGCGGACTCAACCTGACCCAGGGACCGGGCTACCTCGAAATCGGGGCGCGTAAGTTCTCGAAGGCCGGCGAGCGCGTCTTTGTGACGTCGGGCGGTCAGGTGTTCCCGCTCGCCATTCCCACCGAGGTCACGATGACACCACTTGAAATCGCCGCCGGCTGGCGCTTCGGCACGCGCTTCGGCCGTGTGATCCCGCACCTCGGGGCCGGCTACACCCGCATGAAGTACGAAGAGACGTCCGATTTCGCCGACGCCGGCGAGAATGTCGACGAGTCGTTCAATGGCTACCACCTGGTCGGTGGCGCCGAAGTGCGTGTATCCCACTGGGTCGGCCTGACGGGCGAAGTCGTGTGGACCTCGATCGCCGATGCGCTCGGCTCAGGCGGCGCGTCGAAGGCCTTCGACGAGACCAACCTTGGCAGCACGGCCCTCCGCCTCACGCTCGTCATCGGCCGCTGACCTCTTTGCCAGGCGGGTGCTGGCAATCGTCTCGCGGATTCCGCCGGGACGCGTGGCCACCTACGGCGATGTCGCGCGGCTGGCGGGCAGGCCTGGCGCCGCCAGGGCCGTGGGCAACGTGATGGCGCGCGCGAACCGGCCGGGCGTGCCCTATCACCGCGTGATTGCCGCCGGGGGGATGCTGGGCGGCTACAGCCACCTCGCGCTCAAACGCGCTCTGCTGGCCGCCGAGGGCCTCGAAGTCACGGCTCGCCGTGTCCGGAACTTCCCACGCGTGCGCTGGACGGGAAGGGGCCGCAGCCGGTAACCTCACTCGGCTGAGCCGCTCGCAGCTCATCCATTGGTCTCCAGTCCCTACTGCAGGGGCTGGAAGCCGAGGCCGATATCCCTTACGTTGTCGCTCCGCTTTGGTGCCGCCCGTGCAATTCGAATCGGGGCGGCGCTGTATTGAGGATTCTGAGCATGTCACGACTGTTGTCTATCTGCTTCGCAGCGCTCTTAGCCGTGTCCTTCGCCCCGCACGCCGGCGCCCAGCCCGCCCAGACCGGAACGGTCTCTGGCGTCGTCGTTGACGCCAGCGGAGCGGTCCTTCCGGGCGTCACTGTCACGATCACCAGCCAGGAGCGTGGTGTCGCTCGTTCAACGGCGACCGACGAGCTTGGGCGCTACGTGTTTGCCGCGCTCTCGATCGGCAACTACACCGTGGAGGCGACACTTGCAGGATTCGCGCCGCTGCGCCTGACCGACAACCTGGTCGAGACCGAGAAGACGACCAACGTGCCGTTCACGCTCAAAGTCGGTGGCCTCAGCGACACGGTCACCGTCACCGGTGAGACACCCATCGTCGACCTCACGAACGTCACCGGCAATACCCGCATCCGCCGTGAGGAGTTCGAGCGCCTGCCAGTCGGCCGCAGCTATCAGTCGCTCGTCGTCGCGTCGCCCGGCGTGGTCGGCGGCTCGCTGACCGGAAGCTCGAACGTCAATGCGCTCGGCGCCCCCAACAACGCCAACCTCTACATCATGGACTCGGTCGACACGACCGACCCCACGACCGGCACCTTCGGTGCCAACCTCAACTTCGAGGCCATCCAGGAAGTCTCGGTGTCGACGTCTGCGGTGTCGGTCGAGTACGGCCGTGGCCAGGGCGCCGTCGTCAACGTCATCACCAAAGCGGGCACCAACCGGTTCGAGGGATCCGCCAAGTACATCGTCGTCAACGACGATTGGGACAAGCAGAACTCCACGACCAACGAGGTCACGGCGGCCTCGAACGCACGCGTGAAGTTCGACCAGGTGAACCCGACCTATTCCTTCACGTTCGGCGGGCCGCTGTGGCGTACCAAGGCCTGGTTCTTCGGCTCGTACGAGTACGCCACCAACACCTCGCCGCGCCGGCAGACGGCCGGACCGATCCCCGAAGACTACCAGCAGGCCACTGAGAACAAGTTTCTCAATGTCCGCGGCACCTATCAAATCGCCGATGGCCACCAAGCATGGGTGAAGTACTTCCGCTCGCCCACCGACGGGTTCGTCATCGACTATTGGGGCGCGCCAGGCGCCGGCGAGCTCGAAGCGCTGACTGCACAGAACCAGGGCTCGAGTTCGTGGGCCGCCCAGTGGACGGGCGTGATTCGTGACAACTGGTCCATGGAGGCCGCCGGAGGCAATTACGCCAGCACCATCGACGTCACCACGTTCGAGAATGGCCGTAACGGGACCAACGCCCCAGTGCTCTCGCAGGCTGACGGCCGTAACTACAACGGCGCCACCTTCGACGGCTTCGTCAATCGGCCGCGCCAGCAGGCCAACCTCGCCAGCACCTGGTTCTTCAACCTCGGCTCGCGCAGTCACAACGTCAAGGCAGGCATCGACTACCAGACCGTGGAGTCGGGCGCCCTGTTCAACTACCCGGCCAGCCAGTATTTCATCGCCGAGTCGTTCAACCAGGCAGCCGGCACCTTCGTGCCGCTGTTCCGCCGCGACTATCAGGCCGGCGACTCGACCTCGAGCGGCAAGAATCTGGCCTTCTACCTGCGTGACAAGTTCGACGTCACGAGCAAACTGTTTGTCGAGGCCGGAGTTCGACTGGAGAAGCAGACTGGCAAGAGCGACCTCGGGGCCGATACCGTCGACACGACCAAGCTCGCACCTCGTGTCTCAGCCAGCTACAACGTGCGCGGCGACGGCAAGACGATCGTCATCGGCAGCTTCGGGCGCTTCTACACCGGCATCATCCAGAGCTTCTCAGATGGCTTCGCCGGCGTGCCGCAGCAGGCCAACTACGACAACTTCGCCTGGAACGGCTCGGCCTACGTGCTGGCCAACCAGGTGCGGATCGGCGGCAGCAGCTTCGTGCCCAACCCGGACCTCGATCCGTCGTATCTCGACGAGTACACGCTCGGCGTGCAGCGGCAGTTCGGACGCAACATGGCTATCGGCGTGCGCCTCATCGCCCGTAAGTGGAATGACCTCATCGACGACGTCCGGTCGATCAACCCCGACCTGTCGATTCGCCGCGAGGTGGTGAACTACGACGCGGCCGAGCGCCAGTACAAAGGCGTCATCGTGAACTACGAGAAGCGCTTTGCCAACAACTGGAGCCTCCAGGCCAGCTACGCGTTCTCGCGGACCGAGGGCAATCATTTCGACGCCACGTTCACCAGCCTCGGCGACTACGTCGACGCGCAGTGCCGGACGACGCTCGACGCCGCAATCGGGACCAACGGTGTCATCCCCTGCGCCGAAGTGCAGAACGGCGCCAACAAGTACGGCCGGCCGATCTACGACCGGCCGCACAACTTCAAGTTGAACGGCGCCTACGTGCGTCCCATCGGCCGCGTCAATCTGTCAGTGGGCGCGCTGTTCGAGTCGGCGTCGAAGCGCCGCTACGAGAAGGTGCGAACCGTCAACGTGCTCACACCAGGAACCCTCAACAACTTCGGACCGACCGCCACGTACTTCTACAACGAGCGCGGATCCGATCCGGTCCCCGGACTGCAGTGGGTGCTCGACAACTCGGTCGAGGCGACCTGGCGAGGGCCGCAGCGTGTGCAGGTGGGCTTCAAGGGCGAGATCTTCAACGTCACCAACCAGGAGGCGAAGATCATCTCGAACAACACGGCGTTCTGCGGCTCGACCGCGGTCGCCGCCTGCGCGACGGCGGTGGGGAACTACGGCAAGGCCGGCGCCCGCGGCTCGTTCCAGACGCCGCGGACGTTTCGCGTGTCGGCGATCTTCAGGTTCTGAGCGCGGCCAATGACCGGCTCAGAACAGCGGCTAGCTCCTAGCGGCTAGCGGCTAGATCCGAGCGGACACACAGAGGGCCCAGGGGGCGACACCCACCGGGCCCTTTCTCATTCCGCTTCACGCACGCAGTGTGACGTTCCCGAACACTAGGCTAGCCGCTAGCACCTAGCCGCTGTGATGTCCATCGGTGGTCAACCACCGATGGACATCACATCGAACTGCTCGTGGTGCAGTTGCACGTCCGCCTTGACGATCACATCCTTGCCGAGCATCTGCTTCAGGTCGCGCAGCACGCCGCGCTCCTCGTCCTTCAGCGCACGGGCGATGTCGGGGTTCACGCGCAGCAGTACGCCCAGTCCGTCCAGGTCGGGGCCGACCTTCTTCACTTCGGTCAGGATCTCGTAACACACCGTCGAGCTCGACTTGATCGTGCCGATCCCTGAGCAATACGGGCACGGCTCGGTCAGGGTCCGCTCCAGGCTCTGCTTCACTCGCTTGCGCGTGACGATGACCAGCCCGAAATCAGAGACCTGCAACGCCTTGGACGGCGAGCGGTCACGCCGCAGTTCATGTTCCACCGTCTGGAAGACCTTCTGGCGGTTCTTCTTCTCTTCCATGTCGATGAAGTCGAGCACGATGATGCCGCCCAGATCGCGCAGCCGCATCTGGCGGACGATCTCCTTGGCGGCCTCGAGATTGGTCTTGATGATGGTGTCTTCGAGCCGGCCGGCGGTCTTCTTGCCCACGTAGCGGCCCGTGTTCACGTCGATGGCCACGAGCGCCTCTGTCTGGTTGATGACAATGGAGCCACCAGATTTCAGCCACACCTTGCTCTTGAGAGCCTTGTCGAGTTCGGCCTGCACGCCGTACTCCTCGAAGATCGGATACGGCTTGTCGTGCAAGCGCACCCGCGGCGACATCAGTGGCATGATGCGGTTGAGCAACTCGATGATGCGCTGGTGCTCGCGGGCGTCGTCGATACGGATCGCGGTGTAGTCGTCGGTGAGCAGGTCGCGCAGCAGCTTGGCCACGAGACTGGCCTCGCGGAACACCGTAGCGGGCGCGCGGCTGGTCTCGGACTTCTGCCGCATCTCCGTCCACACGCGGTGGAAGTACTGGAGGTCCGAGACGATGTCTTCCTTCGGGCGGCCTTCGGCGGCCGTGCGGATGATGACGCCGCCGCCAAAGTGGTGCTGCTCGCGAAACTCCTTGACGATGCCCCGCAGGCGATTGCGTTCTTCGCGCGTCGAGATCTTGCGCGACACGCCCACGTGGTCGACCGTGGGCATGAACACCAGGAATCGTCCAGGCATCGTGACGTGCGAGGTGAGGCGCGCGCCCTTGGTGCCGAGCGGTTCCTTGGCCACCTGCACGATGATGTCCTGCCCCTCCTTCACGAGGTCTTCGATCTTGGCTTCGGGGGTGTTCTTGTCGCCACCGCGATCGCGTCCGCCGCGGCCCCGGCCGCGCCCGCCACCCTGACCACCCGACGCCGCCGGCGATGCGGTGCCGGCAACCTCGGCCGCGCCGCTGCCGACGGCTGATTCGGCCGCCGTTGCCGGCGTCTCCTCGTCGTCATCGTCCCCGCTCAAGCGCTCGAACTCCTCCATCGTGTTGACCACGTCCGACACATAGAGAAAGCCGTCGCGCTCGAGCCCGATGTCGACAAACGCCGACTGCATGCCAGGCAGCACCTTCGAGACACGGCCCTTGTAGACATTCCCGACCACACCGCGGTGACGTTCGCGTTCGATGAACACCTCGGCCAGCAGGTCGTCCTCGAGAATGGCCACACGGGTCTCGTGGCCATTGGTCGAGATGATCATTTCCTTGTTCATGCGGCACTCAATTCGTGAACCGTCGCATCCTCACGCTGAGGATCAGGCCAAAGCCTACGAGGGTGGCGATCATGGAGGACCCGCCGAAGCTGAGCAGCGGCAGCGTAAGCCCCTTGACCGGCGCCAGACCCGCCGACATGGTGATGTTGTAGATGACTTGAAACGTGAAGCTGGCAAGTACGCCCAGCACGAGATAGGCGCCCATGCGGTCCTTCGAAAGCCGGGCCGCGTCGAGCGATCGTGTGATGACGAAGAGATACAACCCAAGAGCCACGACGACGCCGGCAAAGCCTTGTTCTTCCGCCAGCACCGAGAAGATGAAGTCGTTGTGCGCAACGGGGAGGAACCGCAGCTGCCCCTGCGTGCCGCCCATGAATCCCTTGCCCAGCACGCCGCCCGAGCCGACGGTGATGCGCGCCTGAATCTGTTGATAGCCGGCGCCGCGCGCGTCCTGTTCGGGATCGAGGAAGGTAACGATGCGCGACTTCTGGTAGTCCTCGAGCGCGAACACCCATGCGACCGGGGCCGACACGATTGCGATGAGCGCGCCGATGCCCAGGTAGCGCAACGGCAGGCCGGCCGCGAACACGGCGGCTCCCAGTATCGGCAGCAGCGTGACGGCGGTCCCCAGGTCGGGCTGGCGCGCGATGAGCACGACCGGCCCGGCCGTCAGAGCCGCGGCCAGGAGCAGATCCTGGGTGGAGAGTTCCGCCCGGCGGATATCGCCGAGCAGTTTGGCGAGAATCAACGCGAGGCCGGCCTTCGCAAACTCAGACGGCTGTAGATTGAACGCGCCCAGATCGAGCCAGCGCCGCGACCCGCCGCGCACGGCACCGAAGACCAGCACCGCCAGCAGCGCCAGTACGAGCCCGACATAGAGCCAGTGCGCCTTGTCGACCAGCGATCGGTAGTCGATAGCCAGGCACGCGGCCATGGCTCCCAAGCCGAGCACCACGGCGTAGATTTGCGTCCAGTATTCGCGACCGGCGCCGCCAGTGGCGCTGTAGATCATCATGACGCCGATGGCGACCAACGCGAGTACCGCCACGAGCAGCGGCACGTCGAGGTGGGTGGAGAGACGGCGTTCGAACACGGCTACCTGGGATCCGCGGCGGCACGCGGCGCCGGCACGCGGCGGGCGGCCAACACCGCGCCGTCAACGGCCGTGGCCGCGGGACGGACGACGGGGGCCGGAGCCGGCGTCGCGCCTGGTGTGCCTGGTACGACGGGCATGGTGGGCAGCGGCCGCCCTTCCTTCCGCGCGTAGTAGGTCTCGATGATGTGCCGGGCGATGGGCGCGGCCAGGTAGCCATGCTCGGAGTGCTCGGCGAACACGACGCCCGCCAGTTCCGGATTGTCCTTCGGCACCATGAACACGAACCAGCCGTGGTCGCGCAGGTCCTTGCCGCTGCCGCGCGCGCGCTCCCGGCCCTGGTTCGAAATCACCTGCGCGGTGCCGGTCTTGCCGGCCACATCACGACCGGCGATCCGGGCACGACCCGCGGTGCCGGCTTCGTTCACCGCCATCCAGAGGCCGTCGTGCACGGCCGCGACGGTCTCGGGCGCGAGCGTGACCGCCGACGCCGGACGGGTTGCCGCGACCGGCTGCCAGGCGCCCCCGTCTGACGTGGCCGTCACCAGCCGCGGCACGACGCGTGCGCCCCGGGCCACCGAGGCCATCATCACCGCCATCGACATCGGCGTGACCGACACCTGTCCCTGGCCGATGGCGACCGAGATGGTCTCGCCGGCGTACCACCGCTCGCCGGTGCGCTGCAGCTTCCACGCCGTGGAGGGGATGATGTTCTCCACCTCGTTCGGCAGGTCGATGCCGCTCTTGCCCGCGAGGCCGAGTTTCTCCGACCAGTCATGGATGCGATCCACACCGAGCATGTTGCCCACGGTGTAGAAGTAGACATTGCACGACTTCTCGAGCGCATGGCGCATGTCGACCCAGCCGTGGCCCCCGGCGAGATGGCACTTGAAGAAGCGGCCATAGAAGGAGGCGCCGCCGCCGCAGTAGATCTTCGTGTCGGGCGTGACGACCTTCTCTTCGAGGCCGGCCGTGGCCACCACAATCTTGAACGTCGAACCCGGCGAGTATCGGCCCTGGATCGCACGGTTCTGAAGGGGGCGCAGTTCGTCGGTGTTGAGCGCGGCCCACGTGGCGCGGTCGATGCCCGCCGCGAACGCATTCGGGTCGTAGGCTGGCAAGCTCACGAGCGTGAGCACGTCGCCGGATCGCGGATCGAGCACGACGGCAGACCCCCAATAGCCCGTGGCGCGGAAGCCCTCTTCGGCGGCGCGCTGCATGTCGGCATCGAGCGTGAGCTGCACCCGGTGGCCCTCGACGGGCGGCGACTCGTCGAGAGTACGCATCTCGCGACCGACGCTGTTGACGACCACGCGGCGGGCGCCGTCTTCGCCCATGAGCACGCGGTTGTAAGTGCGCTCGAGGCCCGACTGCCCGAGCACCGTGCCGGTCGCCACCTGGTCGTCGACGACCTGCTGCTCGCTGGCTTCGCCCACGTAGCCGAGCAGGTGCGCTCCAAGCGACTGGGCAGGGTAACGCCGGGTCGGCACCTGCTGCACCACGACGGCGGGCAGCTCGAAGTCGAGCCGCCGCGCGGTGACGGCGGCCACCTGCGCGAGTGTGGCATCCTGCAGCACGACGATGGGCCGATACGACGGCTCGCGGCGATGACGCGCAACCGTCTCGCGCATCTCGGCCTGGTCGACGCCGAGAACCGTCGACAGCAGCCGCACGGTGTGATCGAGGTCGCGCGTGTGCTCGCGCATGATGGAGATGTTGAACGAGGAGCGGTTCTCGACCAGCACTTCGCCGTGCCGGTCGAAGATCACGCCACGCGGCGCGCGCAGCGCCAGCGTGCGCTGGTGGTTGTTCTCCGCCATCTCCTCGAACTTGGCGTGCTGGAACACCTGAAAATACCAGAAGCCGCCGAGGAGCAGCGCAAAGGCAACCGCGATCGCGACGCGCAGGGCGCCAATTCTGGCGTGCAGCCTCCGGCGGTCGTCCTGAGTGCCCATCGCACCAGCCTGCATCGCTCTACGTCCGCTCTCCGGGTTCGCCCACGGTCATCGCTTCACCCACATCCCGCGTCCGGCCCGTCGCCGCTCCATCACGCGCGGCAGCCACTCCGCCACTTGAAATCCGACGACGCCGAGCACGCCGCTGGCCAGCGACTGGATCGCCACCGCCGTGAACGGACTCGGGAACGTGCGCAGCCCGAGGAGCGTGTACGTTCCAATGAACAGCCCGGCGTGCGCCGCATTGGCGGCGGCAAACACCAGGAACCTCGGCACGGTCGCCGTCACGATGAACTGCGTGCCGAAGCGGCCCGCCACAAACCCCACCACGGTCTTGACGAGTCCCCCCATGCCGAGGATACCGGAGGACAGGGCATCTTGCACGAGTCCTCCGACGGTGCCGGCCAGCAGTCCCGCCACGGGTCCGGACGTCAGCGCCACGTAGACCACCACGACCAGAACCAGGTCGACGGTCATTGCACCCTGACCCAGGAATCCGGCCAGGGTCGTCTGCAGCACGACCGCCAGCACCAGCGCCGCCGCGATTCGGAGGCCCCTCATGGGCGCCGGCCTTCGGTCAACGATGGCAAGGGGGAGACCACGACGAGCACATCTTCCAGACGAAAGAAATCGACCGACGGGCGCACGGCGATCTGGTGGTACACCCCATCACCCCGGCCCACGGTCTCCACCGTGCCGATGGCAAAGCCCCGGGGATACAGCCCGTCGATGCCCGAGGTCACTACGACATCGCCGGCCACGACGTCGCCAGTGGCGGCCACAAAATCCATCCGCAGCATCCCGTCGCCCAGCCCCACCACGATGCCCTGCACCCGCGTGCGCTCGATAATTGCGCCGGCCGCGGCGTTGCGATCGATGATGAGCTGCACCAGCGCCGCCCGGCCGCCAGGGCGCGTGACACGCCCCACGATGCCCGCCGGCGCCACGACGGGCATGTCGGGCGCCAACCCGTCGCCCGTGCCCTTGTCGATCGTCACCGTCCGGAACTCCGGACTGGCGCTGCCGCCAATCACCTCGGCGCCGGTCGTGGTCAGCGGCACCCGCGCACGAAACTGCAGCAGGTCGCGGTACGCGTCGGCACGCTCGGCGCGGGCACGCTCCACCTGGAGCCGTACCAGCATGGATCCGAGCTGAGCGCGCAACGCCTCGTTTTCGGTGCGCACCTGCCGCAAATCGACGTAGCCCTGCCAGGTGTCGCGCACGCCGCCAGCGACACCGGTGGCCGCCCGCTGCGCCTCCGCAAACGCCCCAAACGTGGCGGCATGGAACACGGTGGCACCTGATCCGGTCGTGACCTGGAGCGAAATCAGCACGACATGCAGCGCAATGGCGCCGGCGAGGATGAATCCGGGGCGCTGGCGAATGTCGGCAAGGGCCATGAAATAGGCGACCTTCGGTCGCCCGGTGCGGGTCCCGTGGTCCGGGGCCCAGTACCGGGCCTAGTCGATTGCGATCTTCCTGAGCAGGTCGAAGTTCGACAGCATCTTGCCGGCACCGAGCACCACGGACGACAGAGGGTCTTCGGCGTTGGTCACGGGCAGCCCGGTTTCCTCGCGCAGGCGCTTGTCGAGGTTGCGCAGCATCGACCCGCCACCCGTCAGCACGATGCCCCGATCGACGATGTCGGCCGAGAGCTCGGGCGGCGTCCGCTCGAGCGCGACCCGCACGGCGTCGACGATGACATTCACCGTCTCGGCCAGCGCCAGGCGGATCTCCTCGTCGCTGATGGTGATGGTCTTGGGCACGCCCTCGATGAGGTGGCGACCCTTGATCTCCATCGTGACGGTCTCTTCGAGCGGATAGGCCGAGCCGACTTCGATCTTGATGGCCTCGGCCGTGCGCTCGCCGATAAGCAGGTTGTAGGCCTTCTTGATGTAGTGGATGATCGCCTCATCCATCTCGTTGCCCGCCACGCGCACGGCCTTGCTGTACACGATGCCGGCCAGCGAGATCACCGCGATGTCGGTGGTGCCGCCGCCGATATCGACCACCATGTTCCCGGACGGTTCCTCGATCGGGAGCCCGGCGCCAATGGCCGCGGCCATCGCCTCCTCGATGAGGTGCACCTCGCTGGCCTTCGCGCGGTAGGCACTATCCTTCACCGCCCGCTTCTCGACCTGCGTGATCTCCGACGGCACACCGATGATGATGCGCGGCCGCACCCACACCGTACCGTTGTGGGCCTTCTTGATGAAGTAGGTGAGCATCTTCTCGGTGACATCGAAGTCGGCGATGACGCCGTCCTTCATCGGCTTGATCGCGACGATGTTGCCCGGCGTGCGCCCGAGCATCTCCTTCGCCTCGCGCCCCACGGCCTCGACGCGTCCGTTCAGCTTGTTGATGGCGACAATCGACGGCTCGTTGACGACGATGCCCTTGCCCTTCGCGTAGACGCAGGTATTGGCCGTGCCGAGGTCGATGGCGAGGTCAGTCGAAAACGCAGCGAACAGCGACCCAAGTCCCACGCAGACGACTCCTGACTAGGGGTTGGCGACGGCAACGCCGTCCTTCCCCGATTCCTTGACGCGATACATGGCGACGTCGGCCGCGCGCACGAGCTCTTCGGCCGAACTGGCGGAATCGGGCAGCGTCGCAACGCCCACCGACACCGTGAGGCGTACTTCCAGGCCGTCGCCGGCCAGGAATACGAAGTCGCGCACGCGATCCCGCACGCGGTCGGCGACACCGAGCGCGCCCTCCGAGCCGGTTTCCGGCAGGACGATGGCGAACTCGTCGCCGCCAAACCGCGCCACGATGTCGGTTTCACGCGCCGAGCCGCGAATGACGCCCGCCGCTTCGACGAGCGCGCGCGAGCCGGCGAGATGTCCGTAGGAGTCGTTGACCCGCTTGAACCCGTCGAGGTCGATGAAGAGCAGCGACAGCGACCGGCCGCTCCGCGATGCGCGCTTCGACTCGCGGCGCAGCACTTGGTTCAAGTAGCGCGAGTTGTAGAGCTGCGTGAGGTCGTCGGTGACCGAGAGCGCCTCGGCGCGCCGGATCGCCAGCGCGTTGTCCAGCGCGAGCGCGGGCCCTTCGAGCGCGTCGGCCAGCGCGTCGGCGGCTCCGGCCGAGAGACGTGGCTCGGTCTTCGACATGACCCGGTCGACGATCACCAGCGCCGCCACGACGCGTCCGCGGCAACGCAGCGGCACCGCGAACACCGCGCCGGCGGTGCCACGCACCCGCAGGTCGTGCCGCAGATCGTGGCAGGCGAACTCGCGGCCATGCGACAACACCCACCGGCTCACACTGGCGGCAGGCGCCGCCAGGGTGGCCGTCATGCCGCGCGACGCCATGAGCCCGATCTGCCCGTCCATGTCGACGGCGTAGACCGCGAGCGACTGGGCATTGAGCCACTGGGCGGCGCTCGTCGCCACGAGTTCGCCAATCGCCTCGGGGTCGAGGGTCTCGTGAGCCGACCGCATGAGCGCAAGCTGGACATCTGGCCGGGTCAGCCGCGTTTTGAGCGACCGCTGCGCATGACGGAGTCGAGTGGCGAGGTCGGGGCGGGCAGTCGCTGAAGGGGGCATTGGCTTCAGCCGAGACTGGGGGAGTCTGGGGCGTTTCACGGCCCGTTTCGGCGATTCTTTAAGGTCTCGACTATAGCACGGGTCTACCCTGCCGCGACGCAATCGGCCCGGGTCAGGTGAGGATTTCGCATCCGCGACCGACTGGTGCTTGGGAATACGCGCGCAACCTTGTTAGGATGAGAGGTTCAAGGAACTTACCCATGACCATGCTCGATTCGATGCGGCGACACCAGACGTGGCTCAAATGGAGCCTGGCCCCTCTCATTCTGGCCTTTGGCTTGTTCTTCGTCCCGAGGAACAACACCGCGTCGGCCACGGTTGGGGGCGACCTCGTGCTCGCCGACGTCGAGGGCGAAACCGTGACGGTGGCACAGTTCCAGCGGCGCTACAGTGCCCAGATGCAGCAGTATCGCAGCGCCTACGGTGGCCAGATCAGCGAACAGATGCTGCGCCAGCTCGGCATCGACCAGCAGATTCTGCAGGCGCTCGTCGACGAGCAGGCGATGGTGGCTGAGGCGCGCCGGCAGAGTTTCACGGTGAGCGACGTCGAGGTGCGCCAGCGCATTCTCTCGCTGCCCGCGTTCATGGAGAACGGCACGTTCATCGGCGAGACCCGCTACCGCCAGTTGCTGTCGAGCCAGAATCCACCGCTCTCGACCCGAGAGTTCGAGGATCAGCTGCGGCGCGCCATTCTGGCTGAAAAGCTCCGGACCTCGGTCACCGGCTGGATGTCGGTCACCGACACCGACGTGGCGCTGGAGTTCCGCCAGCGCAACGAAAAGGTGAAGCTCGAACTGGTCGCGCTCACCGCCGATGCGTTCAAGGACAAGGTCACCGTCACCGACGCCGACCTGGCAAAGCGGTTCGAGGCCAACAAGGAGACCTACCGGATCGGCGAGAAGCGCAAGGTCAAGTACGCGCTGCTCGAGGTCGACAAGGTGCGCGAGACGGTCCAGGTGCCAGACGCCGACGTCGAGGCGTTCTACACCCAGAACAAGGCACAGTACACGACCGAGGGCCGCGTGCGCGCGAGCCACATCCTCCTCAAGACCGAAGGCAAGGATGAAGCAGCCGTGAAGACGCGGGCTGAAGCGCTGCTCGCCCAGGCCAAGGCGGCAGGCGCCGACTTCGCCGCCCTGGCAAAGGCCAATTCCGAAGACGAGGGCTCGGCCGTCAATGGCGGCGACCTGAACTTCTTCGGCCGCGGCCAGATGGTGCCGGAGTTCGAGCAGGCCGCCTTTGCCATGAAGGCGGGCGAGATCAGCAACCTCGTGAAGACCACCTTCGGCTTCCACATCATCAAAGTGGTCGAGAGCCAGCCCGAGACCAGCCGGCCCATCGCTGAGGTGAAGTCTGAATTGGTTGATCAGCTCAAGTGGCAGAAAGCCCAGCAGGTGGCCGAACAGCAGGCCAAGGCCATGGAGGCGTCGATCAAGAGCGCCGCCGACCTCGACAAGGTGGCCAAGGAGCGCGGCCTCACGGTGGAGGAATCACCGCTCTTCCTGCGCGACCAGCCGATTGGCAATCTGGGCGCGGCGCCCGACATCGCGGCTCGCGCTTTCTCCATGAAGGACGGCGAGGTGACCCCGGCCATGCGCGTGTCGCGCGGCTGGGTGTTTGCGACGCCGGCCGGCAAACAGGACTCGTATCTGCCGCAGCTGGCCGAAGTGACCGACCGCGTACGCGACGACGCGGCCCGGGACAAGGCTGGCGACCTGCTGAAGACGCGCGCCTCGGCCATCGCCTCCGAGCTCACGACCGCCACCGATTTTGCGGCCGCCGCGAAGAAAGCGGGATTTGAGGCCAAGCCGACCGAACTGCTGGCCCGGGGCGCGGCCCTGCCCGACATCGGCGCCAACGCCGACGTCGAGAAGGCGGTGTTCGCGCTGCCCGTGGGCGGCGTGACCGGAGCCATCACCACGTCGACCGGCAGCGTCATCGCGCGCGTGGCCGAGCGAGCCGACGTGACCGACGCGCAGATTGCCGGCGGCCGGGACGCGCTACGCGACGAGCTCGTCAATCAACGGCGCGACCGTTTCTTCAGTGCCTACATGGCCAAGGCCAAGACCGCGCTGAAGATCGCCGTGAAGCAGGACGTGCTGGCTCAAGTGCTCGGCCCGGTGCCCGCCAGTGCGCCGACGTTCCCGGCACCTGTGCCGGGCGCCGTCCGGTAGCGCCCCCCCTTTGCATCGGTCGCCTGGGGGGCCTCACTCTCCCAGGCGGCTCTTTCCCACGGCGTTTCGATCTGGACCGGCGGCGCCGCTGTCGCAGGGCGGTCGTACGCTGTCGGCGTTCATCCCAGGAACGCGAAGTACACCGCTCCCACCGACGAGCGGCCTCGCAAGTCACGCAGGTGGGCGTACTATCGGGTCCTAGCGGCCGCCGCGTTCCCAGACGGCGATGGCAGCATCGATGGCTGAGGCGGTGTCCTTCCACGCCGCGAGCATCTGCGGCGTGGGCGCAAGATCCGCGCCCTCAACCAAGCCAAACAGCTGCGTCGCCTGCCCTTGCGCGCGGGTCAGGGCCGATACGGCCGCCTTGGCGGCGTCGGCTCGCGGACCATTGACGGCGCCCTGCAGGTCACGTAAGACCGCGGCCACGCGCGCCCTCGCCGCGTCGATGGCGCGCGACGTCGTGTACTGCCGCAACAGACCCGCCGGCGGGGTCTTCACCCGCGGGTCCATCCGCACCGCGAGCGGCGCGGTGAACTCCGCGCCATCCGCCCGCAGCCGCACCGTGTAGCTCCCGGGCGGCACGAGCGACCCTTGCGGCACCCGGGGCGTCCTGCCGGCGACGGCCGCCATCGTGTAGGAGAAGCCCGCCACCGACGGCGCATCGTGGCGGACATCCCAGGCGAACCGGTGCAGCCCGACCGACGCCGCCAGCGCCTGATGCGGCCGAATCCAGTAGTCGGGGATGTTGCGGCCCTCGACAAGCGCCTCGATCGGATCGAGGCTCGAGTAGCGGCGCACCACCGCGCCAGCCCGGTCGAGCACCTCGAGGGTGACCTCGGACGCCGGCGCCGCCAGCCGGTAGTGGATGATGGCGCCGTCGGGCGGATTCTGGCCGGCTGGCTCGTCGGGGGGCAGCGGCGTGTCGGTGTTGGTATTGGCGCGAATCCGCAGCGCCTGCTGAGGCGTAAAGAGGTGCGCGCCGGCGGCGGGCGCGCCCGCGGCCAGCTGTCGCAGCGGCGTGATGTCGTCGAGGATCCAGAATGAACGGCCATGCGTGCCGACGATGAGGTCGTCGTCCTTGATCACGAGGTCGCGGATCGATGTGGCGGGCATGTTCACGCGCAGTGACTGCCAGTGGTCGCCGTCATCGAACGACACGTAGACCGCCTGCTCGGACCCCGCAAACAGCAGACCCGGCTGCTTCGGGTCTTCGCGCACGACGTTGATCGTGCCGCCGTCGGGAATGCCGGAGGCGATGTGCGTCCAGGTCTTTCCACCGTCGCGGGTGCGGTAGATGTGCGGCCGCACGTCGTCGAGACGAATGGTGTTCACCGCCGCATACGCGGTACCCGGGTCGCTGTGCGACGCGTCCATGAGCGACACCTTGGCCCAGGGCCCGAGCGCGGGTGGCGTCACGTTCGTCCAGCTCTTGCCGCCATCGCGTGTGACGTGGATGAGCCCGTCGTCGGTGCCGGCCCACACGGTGCGATCGTCGAGCGGCGAGGGCGCGATGGTGTAGATGACGCCACGGCGCGTCGGGGCCGCCTCAGGCGAGCCGCGGTAGATGCCCACGTTCGAGGGCGCGTCCCAGCGCTCGCGCGACAGGTCGGGGCTGATCTGATCCCAGTGCTGGCCACCGTCGAGCGTCTGCCAGAGCACGTTCGATCCGAAGTACAGCTTCTTCGGGTTCACCGGCGAGAAGAGCAGGGGTGCCGTGCGCACCGTGCGATAGTCGGCCGTGCGCAGCGGCCTCGGGCCGACCTGCTGCACCTGCGTCGTGCGCCGGTCGAACCGGCTCACCTTGCCGCCGTACACGATGTCCGGATCGAGTGGGTCCGGCGCCACGTAGCCATATTCCTCGACGCCCACGGGCGTCCAGTCACGCAACGTGATCTGGCCGTAGTCGCCGCGGCTGGCGACGCACGCCGACCCGCTCTCCTGTTGCCCGCTGCAGACACGATAGGGGAACGCGTTGTCGGTCGTGACGTGGTAGAACGCCGCCGTCGCCTGGTTGTACCAGCTGCTCCAGGTGGCGCCGCCGTTGAGCGTGACGATCGCGCCCTGGTCCGACGACATGGCCATCACGTCGGGGTTCCCCGGATTGATCCACAGGTCCTGATAGTCGTCGCCCCCGGGTGCGCCGCGAAACGCGGCAAATGTCTTGCCGCCGTCGGTGGACTTCCAGGCCACGACCGTGGGCACGAAGACCACGTCGGGACGCGTGGGATGCACCTTGATGTCGGCCGCATCGGACGGACGTGCGATCACGCGGGGGTCGCTGTTGACCCGGTACCAGCTCTCACCCGCATCGTCGGAACGATAGATGCCCTCCCCGTCACGCGCTTCGACGACCGCGTAGAGCCGTGACGCCAGGGTCGGCGCCACGGTGACGCCGATGCGGCCGAGGCGGCCCTGCTCCCAGCTGGGCAGGCCTTTGGTCAACTGCCGCCAGGTGGTGCCGCCATCGATGGACTTGAAGAGGCCGCTGCCTGATCCGCGAAAGTCGCCGTTTTCCCAGGGGCCCTGGCGCGCTTGCCAGAGCGCGGCGTAGAGGATGTCGGGATTGTCCGGATCCATAGTGATGTCGACGGCGCCCGTGTTCTCATCTTTGAAGAGCACGCGTTCGAACGAGGCGCCGCCATCGGTCGAGCGGAACACGCCGCGTTCGGCATTCGGCCCGTAGGGATGCCCCAGCGCGGCGACGAACAGCCGGCTCGGGTTGCTCGGATGCACGACGAGCGCGCCGATCTGCTGGGTGTCACGCAGCTGCGGAAGGTGGGTCCAGGTGCGGCCGGCATCGGTGGACTTGTAGACGCCCTGACCGACCGAGAGGTCGGGGCGCTGCTGCGCCTCGCCAGTGCCGAGGTACAACACGCGCGGATCCGAAGGCGCGACCGCGAGCGCTCCGGTAGAGCCGGTGGCTTCCTGATCGAAGATTGGCGACCACGCGCGGCCGGCGTCGGTCGTCTTCCAGACGCCGCCATTCGAGACGCCGACGTAGAAGGTGTGCGGCTCCTGCACGACACCGGTAATGGCGCGGGTGCGGCTGGCGCGGTGTGGACCGATGTTGCGCCAGGTCAGTTCCACCAGGAGCGCTGGGTCCACGCCCCCGGGGGCAGGGGTCCGCACCTGCGCGCGGGGCGCGCCTTCGTGCAGCGCCAGCGCGGTCAGCAGCATCACGGCAGGCAGTCGAGACATGCGAATTACTCCAGACCCGTGCGACCGTCGGCTCGGCCGGCGCCGCGGGCGAATACCACACGAGCACCAACGGATGGCGCTGGTGCTCGTGGACATCTGTCGAACTGGCGGACGTGGCCGCTCGCGGGGCAATCCGCGCCGCCATTCTACGCCCGTAGTGGGCGTTCGCTGCTCGCCTCACGGGGGAGCGCAGCCCCGTCGGACTCGGGGTCCCATGTGAAATCGAACAACCCCTTGGCCGTGATGGCGTGGTGTTCGACCACGGCCAGGAACGCCTGCACGGCTTGCGAGCGCTCGCCGTGCCGGCGCATCACCAGTCGCAGCCGCCGTTCCAGAGCCAGCTCAGGCACCGGCACGCGCACCAGCTCGCCGCGGCGCAGCTCGGCCTCGACGCTGATGCCCGGCAGCAGGGCCACCCCGTGGCCCATCGCCACGAAGCGCTTGATGGCGTCAATGGTGGGCAGCTCGACCGGCATGTGCAAACTCACGCGGTGTTTTCGAAACGCATCAAGCACCAGGCCACGATAGGGCGATGCCACGTGATGGGCCACGAACGACTCACTGCCGAGCATCGAGATGCTGACCTCGGTACGCCGGGCCAGCGGGTGACTAGGGGGCACGACAAACACCAGCTCGTCGCGATAGACCACAACTGACCGCAGTGCAGGTTGAATCGGCTGATAGGTGACCACGCCCAGATCCACTCCGTAGTCGAGCACGCTGACGGGCACCCGGCTGGCAAGGGAGCGCTGCACGGTCACACTCACGCCAGGATACAGGCGGCGGAACCCGTCCAGCACCGGCAACAGATATAGACACGTGAGCTCGTTGGCGGCAATGGCGAGCCGGCCAGCCCGGAGGGCCCGCACGTCCTCGAGAGCGACTCGAGCCTGCTGGCGCACGCTGATGAGGCGTTGCGCGTATTCAACCAGGGCCTTCCCGGCATCGGTCAGGCCTCCACGACGTGCTGGCCGCTCGAAGAGCCGCTGGCCGAGCTCGTCCTCGAGCCGTCCGACCACCTGGCTGATGGCGGGCTGCGTGCGCCCCAGCGCTTTGGCGGCACCGGAGAAGCTGCCCTCATCGACGACCGCCAGGAATGTCTCAAGCTGGTGGATGTCCATAATTACGGATTCTATTGTTCCCTCGGCGGAGGAGCAAGATCGCTGTCGACCTTATGGGTTATGTAGTTTTCAATATCTTGACTTATTTATCAGATTCGGGTTCGATTGCACCTATGGGCAAGCACCTGAGGCCGATCGTCACCATCTTTGACACGACGCTGCGTGACGGCGAGCAGGCGCCGGGATTCAGCATGAGCCCGGCCGACAAGGTTCGGCTCGCCGCGCAGCTCGAACGCCTCGGTGTGGACGTCATCGAAGCAGGCTTCCCGATCGCGTCGGCGGCGGACTTCGAAGGCGTCGTGGCCGTGGCCCGCGCGGTGCGCGGGCCGGCGGTGGCCGCGTTGGCTCGCGCCCTGCCCGACGACGTCGCCGCCGCCTGGAACGCGGTGCGCCACGCGGCGCGCCCACGTATCCACGTGTTTCTCGCCACGTCCGACTTGCACCTCTCGGCCAAGCTCCGGATCACACGCGACGAGTGCCTGGCCCGTACGGTGGCGGCCGTGCGGCAGGCGCGCGCGCTGTGCGCCGACGTGGAGTTTTCGGCCGAAGACGCCACGCGCAGCGATCTCGAGTTCCTGTGCGAGGTCTCGGCGGCCGCCGCCGCTGCAGGCGCGACCACGATTAATCTGCCCGACACCGTCGGGTTCGCGCTGCCGGCCGACATCACGCGCATGTTCGCGGCGGTTGCCGCTCGCGTGGGCCCGATCGTCGTGCTCTCCGCCCATTGCCACAACGACCTCGGCCTCGCCGTGGCCAATTCCCTTGCGGCAGTACAGGCTGGTGCCAGGCAGGTGGAGTGCACGATCAACGGGATCGGCGAACGAGCCGGCAACGCCGCGCTCGAAGAAGTCGTCATGGCCATCGAGGTGCGCGGTGATGCCCTGGGCTGTCGTACGGGCATCGCCACCGACCAGCTGTTCCCCACCAGCCGCGCGCTGAGCGCCGTCGTGTCGGTGCCGGTGCAGCCCAACAAGGCCATCGTCGGCGACAACGCGTTCGCGCACGAGGCCGGCATTCATCAGGACGGCATGGTCAAGAACCCGCTCACCTACGAAATCATGCGGCCCGAGTCGGTCGGCGCGCCAGCGACCAAGCTCGTGCTGGGCCGGCACTCGGGTCTGCGGGGACTCGACGCTCGCTGCCGCGCGCTCGGACATCGACTCCGGGTGGAAGACCTGCGCACGCTCTACGCCAGAATGCTCGAGGTCACCGACTACGCCAAGGTGATCGAAGACACCGGACTGGCCACCTTGATTCGCGACCTCGATGCGGCGCCTGGCGACGCCGGCTTCGAGGCGCTTGATGTACCGCCACAGCATGCCCACGATGAAACTGCGTCTCGCCACACTCGCTGGTGACGGCATCGGTCCGGAGGTCACGCGCCAGGCAATGCGCGTGCTCCAGGCCGTGGCCGCCGTCACTGGTCTGAAAGTCGACATCTCCGAGCATCCCGTGGGCGCGGCGGCCATTCGGGTCGCCGGTGTGCCATTGCCCGAGACGACGCTGGCGGCGTGCCAGGCGGCCGATGCGGTGTTCCTCGGCGCAGTTGGCGATCCGGCGTTCGATAGCCAGCCGCCGGCGCTGCGGCCCGAAGCGGGTCTGCTGGCCTTGCGCACAGCGCTCGGCGGCTTTGCCAACCTGCGACCGGCGGTGTCGTTCGAGCCGGTGATTGACGTCTCGCCGCTCAAGGCAGAGCGGGTCCGCGGCGCCGACGTGCTGGTCGTCCGCGAGCTCCTCGGTGGCCTCTACTACGGCGAGCCGCGCGGCCGCGAACCAGGTGGCGGGGCCGCGTTCAACACCCTGCGCTACAGCGTGGCCGAGGTGGAGCGCGTCGCGCGGGTGGCCTTCGAGGCCGCCGGCACGCGTCGCAAGCTCGTGACCTCGGTCGACAAGGCCAACGTGCTCGAAACCTCCCGGCTGTGGCGCGACGTGGTGACCCGCGTGGGGCTCGACTATCCCGAGGTCACGCTGCGGCACATGTACGTGGACAGCTGCGCGATGCGCCTGGCGACGACGCCGACCGAGTTCGACGTGCTGCTGACCGACAACCTGTTTGGCGACATCCTGAGCGACGAGGCCGCCGTGATCGCCGGCTCGCTCGGCCTGCTGCCCTCGGCCACGCTCGGTGGCAACGTCGCGCTCTACGAGCCGGTGCACGGGTCGGCGCCCGACATCGCCGGCAAGGACATCGCGAACCCGATTGGCGCTATCGGCTGCATTGCGCTGCTGCTGCGCTACACCGCGCACCTGCCGCGCGAAGCCGACGCCATCGACGCGGCCACGCGCGAAGTACTCGCGCTCGGCCTGCGGCCGGCCGACCTCGCGCGGCCTGGCGACACGCCCGCCAGCACCTCGGAAATCGGGGCCGCCGTGGAACGGGCCGTGGTCGACTCGCTCGAACGGCACTGGTCATACCATGGCGTCTAGCCCGCCCCGTACGCTCGTCGACAAGCTCTGGGACTCCCACGTCGTTGAGCCGCTCGACTCGGGACGCGACCTGATCTACATCGACCTGCACCTGATTCACGAGGTCACCACGCCGCAGGCCTTCGAAGGCCTGCGCCTGGCGGGCCGCGGCGTGCGGCGCCCGGATCGGACCGTGGCCACCCTCGACCACAATGTGTCCACCGGTCCACGCCACCTGCCGCTGACCGACGCGCTGGCGGTGGCGATGCTCGATGCGCTCGAGAAGAACTGCTCCACACACGGCATCACGCTGCACGGCCTGGACTCGCCCGCCCAGGGCATCGTGCACGTCATCGGCCCGGAGCAGGGACTCACGCAGCCCGGCATGACCATCGTCTGCGGCGACAGTCACACGACGACGCACGGCGCGTTTGGCGCGCTCGCGTTCGGCATCGGCACCTCCGAGGTCGAGCACGTGTTGGCGACGCAGTGTCTCATATTGTCGAGGCCCAAGGCGATGCGCGTGCAACTCACCGGCGCCCGCGCGCCGGGCGTGAGCGCCAAAGACCTGGCCCTGGCGGTCGTCGGTGAGCTCACGTGCGCTGGCGGCACCGGCTACACCATCGAGTTTGGTGGCGACGCGGTGCGTGCCCTGTCGATGGAAGAGCGGATGACGCTCTGCAACATGAGCATCGAGGCGGGCGCACGGTCGAGTCTCGTGGCCGTGGACGACACCACCATTGCCTATCTCGAGGGACGGCCCCAGGCGCCGCGCGGCGATGCCTGGGCCACCGCCGTCACGAAATGGCGTGACTGCGTGTCGGACCCGGGCGCGACGTTTGACCGCGAAGTGACGATCGACGCCGCCACGGTGGCACCGCTCGTCACGTGGGGCACGCGGCCCGACATGGTCGCGTCCATCTCGGCGCGCGTGCCGGATCCGGCCGCGCAGGCGTCTCCTGCTGCCCGTGCGAGCTACGAGCAGGCGCTCACCTACATGGGGCTCGAGGCCGGGGCGGCCATCGACAGCATCACGGTCGACCGGGTCTTCATCGGCTCGTGTACGAATGCTCGCATCGAGGACCTGCGTGAGGCGGCGCGCGTGGCCAAGGGCCATCAGGTATCGCCCACCGTGCGCGCCTTGGTCGTGCCGGGCTCGCAGCCGGTCAAGCGCGCCGCCGAAGCCGAGGGACTCCACGAGGTGCTCATGGCCGCAGGGTTTGAGTGGCGCGAGCCTGGCTGCTCGATGTGCCTGGGCATGAACGACGATGTCCTGCAGCCCGGCCAGCGCTGCGCCTCGACCAGCAATCGGAACTTCGAGGGGCGTCAAGGCCGCGGCGGCCGCACCCATCTGGTGAGCCCGGCGATGGCGGTCGCAGCGGCAATCCATGGGCGCTTTACCGACATCCGCGACTGGCAGTACCGCTGAGGCCCCGATGACACCGTTCACGATCCACTCCGGCATCGTCGCGCCACTGCCCCGCCGAGACGTCGACACCGACCAGATCATCCCCAAGCAGTTCCTCAAGCGCCTTGGCCGCACCGGCTTCGAGGACGCGCTCTTCTTCGACTGGCGCGCCGATGGGCAGGGGCGGCTCCGACCGGACTTCGTGTTGAACGACCCGCGCTACGCCGGCGCCTCGGTACTCCTGGCCGGCGCGAACTTCGGCTGCGGCTCGTCGCGCGAGCACGCCGTGTGGGCACTGCACGACTACGGCTTTCGCGTCGTGCTGGCGCCCTCATTTGCCGACATCTTTGCCAGCAACTGCGTGGCCAACGGATTCCTGGCAGCCCGTATCGACGACGCCGCACTCACGATGCTCGTCGCGCGGGCGGAGGCGTCCCCTGGCTATAGCGTGACGGTCGACCTCACCGCTCGCACCGTGCGCGACGACGGCGGGGTGGAGGTGCCCTTTGCCGTCGACGACCGGTCCGCACAGCGCCTGCTCGAGGGGCTCGACGACGTCGCGCTCATCCTGCGCCACGACGACGCGATTCGCCGTTTCGAAGCCGCGCACCCGCGATAGCGACAGGCGGCGACTGTCTACGGGTCGCGCGCCGGCACGCCGGCGACGCTGCGGATGAATGACAGCAGCAGGTCGGCTGCGACGGCATTGTGTCCGCCGACCGGGACGATCAGGTCGGCGTAGCGCTTGCTCGGTTCCACAAACTCCAGATACATCGGTTTGACGGTACTCAGGTATTGATCGATCACCGATGCCATCGTCCGTCCCCGCTCGGCGACGTCGCGCTGCAGCCGACGAATCACGCGCGTATCGTCGTCAGTGTCCACGAATACCTTGATGTCCATCAGCCGTCGCAGCGGCGCGTCAGCGAAGATCAGAATGCCTTCCACGATGAGGGCGCGCCGTGGCTGCAGCCGCTCGGTAATGGACGTGCGCGCGTGCCGTGCAAAGTCGTAGACCGGCGCCTCGACGGCCTGTCCCGCCTTGAGCGCGAGCACGTGCTGCACCATCAAGTCGGTCTCGAGCGCGTCAGGATGGTCGTAGTTGAGCGCCGCGCGTTCCTCGAGCCGCAAGTCGTTCCGGTCACGATAGTAGCGGTCGTGTTCGAGTACCGTGACCTGGTCATCGCCCAGGCTGTCCACGATGCGCCGCACCACTGTGGTCTTGCCCGAACCGGACCCGCCGGCGACGCCGATCACAATGGGAGTCATCGCGCGCCACGATAGCATGCAGCCACCCGGGGGCCGAGCCGGTGCTGGCATGCCGCTTGCCTTTGGATCCGGGCATGGCACGACGACCTGGTTCCGTTGACCTGACGCACGAACAGCTTCTCGAGGCCGTAGCGCTGCTCAATCACATCGAGCGGGCGGCGGCCGATATCGCGCGGGATCGCCCAGAACTGGACGGTTTTGTGGGGGATGTACGCATGTGGCTGCGCGAAGTGCGCACGATCTTCCGCACACCGAGCACCGAGAATCACGCACTGCTGCTGCGGCGCCTGCTTGACGAAGTCGACGCCATCGACCACCGGCTGTCTGTCCACTAGTGTTCCGAAATTGAACGTGCTGGAACACAACTGATCTGTTTCGGTACGACCGGCCCTGGTACGGTATACACGGACAATGACGGTGCCGCCGGTTCTTGCCGCCGCGCTGGTCGCCCTCGGACTCACCGCGGGCACGGTCGTGCCGCCCTCCCTGCGCGACGCCGCCGAGCCGAGGCTACCCGAGGCCGTTCGGCCCTTTCCTTCGGGTCTCACCGGTACAATCGTCTTCGAGTCGGATATCAACGGACGGCCCGCGCTCTACACGCTCACACTCGACACCGGCGTCGTGGCGGTGCTGACGGGCGCACCCGACTTCTCCAGTACGACGCCCCGCTGGTCACCCGATGGCGGCCGTGTCGCGTTCAGTTCCAATCGCGCGCACTACGACGGCGCGACCCGCGACGCCGGCACGCCCGATGCCGACCTGTGGGTCGTGAACGACGACGGCCGGGGTCTCGCTCGAATCACGCGCGACGCCGCCAACGAGACGGATCCGTCGTGGACGCCTGATGGCCAGAGCCTGGTCTTCACCTCGGACCGTGACAGCCGAGGCGATTTGTATCGGCTCACACTCGCCACCGGGGCGCAGACGCGACTGACGCATCACTACGTGGGACGGGCCATCATGGCGTCGCCTTCACCCGACGGCTCGCGCCTCGCGTTTGCCGCGCAGACGCTGCGGGTCGGGGCCTTCTGGGACTTCCAGGTGCACGTGCTGCCGGCACGAGGCGCAGCGGTGGCCCTGACGGCGGACGCCGGCGCGTGTTGGCCCAACTGGTCGCCTGATGGGCGACGTCTCGCGCACGTACGGTTGCCGCGCGGCGCGCCCTCGGCGCTCGAGGTGCGCTCCGGTCCGCGGTTGGACGCCACACATGTGCTGAATGCCGGGGACCTCTGGAGCTACTACCCGGACTGGTCGCCCGACGGCACACGGCTCGCCTTTTCGGTAAGCCCGGCGCATCACGAGGGGGAGAACTGGGACTTGGCGGTGGTCGACGTGGCAACGGGCGCGTGGACCAGGCTCACGCGCGGCGCGGGCAATGATCGTCTGCCGGATTGGAAGAAGTAGGGCGATTCGAAGCCGAGCCCGAGGGCAACGGCGGCAACGAAGGACTCGTGCCAAGGCCCGAGCGAAGCGATGGGCCGATGCCTGAGGACTTCTTCCGCGCTACGAACGAGGCGAAAGCCGAGAGAGTGGTGCGGAAGAAAGGACTCGAACCTTCACCCGGTTGCCCGGACTAGCTCCTGAGGCTAGCGCGTCTGCCAATTCCGCCACTTCCGCACAGAAGGGTCGAACCTGTTGGGCAGGAACTCCTATTTGTATCGCAACTCCCACATGTCTGTCCACACCTCGACCGCTTCGCCCCGTAGAATACGGGCGTGAAATCATTGGCTATCCTGCACGACTTCGTCGCCCGCGTGCCGCGGGTCCGTCTGGGCGAATTCCCCACGCCCCTCGTGTCCCTCGAGCGCCTGGGTTCGACCCTCGGCATCGATCTCTGGATGAAGCGCGACGAGTGCTCCGGGGTGGCGCTCGGCGGGAACAAGACCCGCAAGCTCGAATACATTCTGGCCGATGTGCGCAAGCGCGGCGAACACACGGTGGTCACCGTCGGCCCACTCACGTCGAATCACACGATGATGACCGCCGCGGCGTGCCGGCGCGTGGGTCTCGAGGTCCACTGCGTCGTGGCCGGCGACCCGCCGTCGGGGCCGGGCGAGTGGCATGGCAACCTGTTGCTGCTCGACTACCTGGGCGCTCGGCTCCATTTCAGCCCGATGAATTTCTTGGAGCCCACAGCCGACGACAGTACGCGGCTGCAGGCGCTCTGCGAGCAGGTGACCGCCGACACCTCGGGCTACTTTATTCCCGGCGGCGGCACGATGCCGGAAGCCGAACCGGGCTACATGCGTTGCATCGCCGAAATTGCACAGCAGCGCGGCGGCCGCTTTGACTTCGACGACGTGGTGGTGGCGTACGGCACGGGATCAACCACGACCGGCATCCTGCTCGGGCTCGCCTTGGGTGGTTTCGGCGCACGCGTCCACCCGATCGCCGTCAGCACACGCCACGCCGTCGACGTGACGCTCAAGATGCCGCCCCCCGCGACGTACTTCATGGCGTCGGTGCGGCACTTCGGCCTCGACCTCGAGGCGTCCGACATCCCGCCGCATGCCCTCACCTACGGCTTTGCGGACGAAGGCTACGGCGTGCCGAGCCACGCGAGTGACAACGCGATCCGCCTGATGGCCACAGCCGAAGGCTACTTCCTCGACACGGTTTATACGGCCAAGGCGTTTGCCGGCCTGCAGGGACTCGTCGCCCGAGGTGAGATCTCGCCGGGCAGCCGCGTCCTCTTCATTCACACGGGCGGCCTGTCGATGACGCCGGCACGCGAGAAGCGCTACCCGGGCGCGGGCCACAGCGCCTAGCTCGGCCACAATCCTCTCTGCGCACGTCACCGGCGCGTGAGGCGGCGCGGTGTCTCCGTGAGGCGAACTCTGAGCCCCGGCTGCGCTGGCGGTCAACCGTGGTTTCGGGCGCAGTTCTAATCCGAGGCGGACGTCCCGCCAAGCCGGAGCGAAGGTGAGCCGACGGGAGATGCCGCGTCGCTTCACGTGCCGCTGGCGCCCTGCGCCCTTCGCGCTATCGTCCTCCGGCGTTGTACTTGCGCAGGATCTCGCGCACGCGATCGATCGGCAGCGCATCAGCCGTGATGCCATTGCCCGTGACCGTCGTGGCGCGGAGCAGCGAGTTGTACACTGCTTCCTCGGTGGCCTCGAGGGCCGCCTGAAAGAGCGGCGACGCGGCGTCGGTTGGTAACGCGGTGCGCGTCGCGGCAGCCGTGTCGCCGAAGGTCACGCGCTGCGAGGGGTGGGTGGTGAAGGCAATCGCGAAGTCGCCGCTGCCATTGCTGAACGACGAGCCGGTGCGCGCAAGGCCAAAGACGGCTCGCGCGGCGAGCCGTTTCAGGTCGCGGGCATCGATCGGCGCATCGGTGGCCACGACGATCATGCACGACCCGTCGCCCGCATCGGCCGGCCGCGACGGCGCGAAACTGTAACGGCCCAGTTCCTTGCCGACCGGGGCGCCGCCCATCGTCAGCACGCCGCCGTAGTTGCTCTGCACGAGCACGCCCAGCGTGAATCCGCCGCTGGCCGAAGGCAGGCGACGCGACGAAGTGCCGATGCCGCCCTTCCAACCGAACGCCTGGGTGCCGGTGCCGGCGCCCACACTGCCTTCGGGTACCGCGCCGCTGCGCGCGTTGCCAATCGCCTGCATGACGTGATCGGGACGCACGTGCAGCCCGCGGATGTCATTGAGGCCGCCATCATTGGTCTCGCCAACGAGCGCATTCACCGACCGCACCTCCGCGTTGCCTGGCTGGGCTAGGGTCCATCGCACCACGCCTTCCACGGCGGCGCCGACGCCGAGCGTGTTGGTCAGCACGATGGGCGTCTCGATGGTGCCAAGCTCGTCGACCTGCGTGGACCCGGCCAGCTTGCCGAAGGCATTGCCCACAAACACCGCCCCCGCCACCTTCTGCTGGAAGAGATTTCCCGGGTGCGGCAGGATGGCCGTCACACCGGTGCGCACGGCGCCACCGGCGACGAGCGTGACGTGTCCCACGCGCACGCCGTCCACATCGGTAATGGCGTTGGCTGGCCCGGTACCGAACACGCCTGGCGCCAGGCCGAGGTCGCGGGCGCGAGGCCGCGGCTCGAGTGGTTGCGTCCACACGGCTACGCCCCAGGCAACAGTCAGCATCAGTCCCATCGCACGCGAGTTCGTCATGTCGCCTCCTGGCAGGGGCATTCTACGGCCCTGACCGGCCGTAAGGAACCGGCATGATACGATCCGCGGTCGTCACGATGCGTCATATCCCAATCAGCGCGGTGGAAGACGCGGCCACGGCCGTGTATGCAGCAGCGGTGCGAACGCCGCTCGTCCGACTCGACGTGCCGGTGCGCACGCCCGAAGGCGCCGACGTGCAGGTGTACCTGAAGCTCGAATGCCTGCAGCCCATTGGCTCGTTCAAGCTGCGGGGCGCCTACAACGCCGTGCGCCAGCTCGGCGCGCACGACCTCAGAGACGGCGTGTGGACCGTCAGCGCCGGAAACGCCGCACAAGGCGTGGCCTTTGCCGCGCGTGCCATGGGCGCGCCGTGCTCAGTGATGGTCATGGACACGGCGCCCGAAACCAAGGTGCGAGCCATTGAGCGCCTGGGCGCGTCAATCGTACGCGCGACCTACGATGAGTGCTGGGCCACGGTCGAAACGCACGCGTCGGACCGCATGCACGGGTATTTCGTGCATCCCTTCGATGACGACGCGTTCATCGCCGGTAACGCCACGGCCGGGCTCGAAATTCTCGCCGACCTGCCCGATGTCTCCACGGTCGTGGCGGCGATTGGTGGCGGCGGACTGCTGGCCGGCATCGCAGCGGTAATGGCCGCCCGCCGTCGGGATGTGCGGGTCGTGGCCGCGGAACCAGAAACAGCCTCGCCTCTGGCGCAGTCGCTCGCCGCCGGCGCGCCGCAACGCTTCGAGGCGTGGCGTTCGTCGTTTGTCGATGGCGCCGGTGGCCGCGCCGTGTTGCCGTCCATGTGGCCGCTCCTGCATCACTCGGTCGCCCAATCGGTGGTCGTCACCCTGGACGACGCGGCCGCAGCCATGAGGCTCACGGCCGAACGGGTCCACGTGATCATCGAAGGCGCGGCTGCCTGCGCCGTCGCCGCGGCCCTGTCGGGCCGGGCCGGTGCTGGCAAGGTGGTCGCCATTGTGTCCGGCGGCAATATCGACCTGTCCCGGTTCGCGACACTGGTCGGTGCCTGCCTGCCGTAACGCGTGCCCCACTTCTGTTCTGTCGGTCAAGTGCAGGCCTGGTCCTGCCCCGCCGATACCTCTACTGGACGTCCCGCCGACTCGGCACCAGGGACCACTGCCCGAGCCCCACACCGCTATGGAACGTTTCGCGATCCCCTTTCCCTCACGAATTCACCGCATTGGCGAGCTGGCCACCGACATCTGGTGGAGCTGGCAGCCGGTCGCGAGGGCCCTGTTCCGGCGGCTCGACCTCGGCGTGTGGCGTGCCACGGCGCACAATCCCGCCCGCATGTTGCGTACGCTCGGCGCTGACGTGCTGCAGCGCGCGGCGGACGACCCCGGGTTCATTCGGCTGTACGACGCGGCCATCGCCGGCCTGGACTCGGCGCGGCAGGCCGATCAGTCCTGGTGGACGGCCGAGGGCCCTGACATCCAGGGCAAAGTCATCGCCTACTTTTCGGCCGAGTTCGCGCTGCACCAATCGCTCCCGATCTACGCCGGGGGGCTGGGCGTGCTGGCTGGCGACCACTGCAAGGAAGCCAGCGACCTCGGCATCCCGCTGGTCGGCGTCGGCTTCATGTACCCGCAGGGCTACTTCCATCAGCGCGTGTCGGACGATGGCTGGCAGCAGGAGCACTACGAACGCATCAACTGGGCCGACGCACCTATTGAGACTGCCATCACCCCCGACGGGCGGCCGTGCATCACGGCCGTGCCGCTCGGCGACCGCACCGTGCTCGCCGCGGTCTGGCGAGTGCGCGTAGGCCACGTGCGCCTGTACTTACTCGACACCGACCTCGATGAAAACGCTCCCTGGGATCGGGAGCTGTCGGCGCGTCTTTACGGCGGCGACCGCGAGACCCGGATTCAGCAGGAAGTGATCCTGGGCATCGGCGGTGTGCGGGTCCTGCGCGCGATGGGCATGGAACCGGCGGTATGGCATCTCAACGAGGGCCATGCCGCCTTCGTCGTGTTGCAACGCATCCGTGAGTACATCGAGCAGGGCCAGTCGTTTGACGAGGCGCTCGAGGCCGTGCGCAAGAGTACGGTCTTCACCACCCACACTCCTGTGCCGGCCGGACACGACGCGTTTCCCTATCACCAGGTCGAGAAGCATCTGGCGGGTTGCTGGGGCGAGCTCGGCCAGCATCGTCCCAGGTTCCTGGCCCTCGGCGAGCACGACAGCGGGCATGGATCGCAGTTCAACATGACCGCGCTCGCCATGCGCGCCGCCGGCGGGATCAACGCCGTGAGCGAGCTGCACGGGCACGTCACGCGCGAGATGTGGCAGCCGATGTGGCCAGACCGGCCCGTCGACGGCGTGCCGGTACAAGCCATCACCAACGGCGTGCACGTGCCGACGTGGGTCGCAAAAGAGGTGCGCGAGCTCCTCTCGCGTCATCTGGGCGACGACTGGATTGAACGCGTCGATGCCCCTGACACCTGGCGCCGCTTCGACGCCATTCCCGACGATGAGCTCTGGCAGGTGCGCCGGACGCTTCGCGCGGCGCTGTTCGGCTTCGTGCGCGAACGCGCCCGCCAGCGTTGGACGGTGGAACGAGTTGCCCCGTCGCGCGTCGTCACGCACGGATCGATGCTCGATCCGAACGCCTTGACGCTCGGCTATGCGAGACGGTTCGCGGCGTACAAACGCCCCGAACTGATCTTCCACGACGCCGAGCGGCTGGCCCGCCTGCTGAACGCGCCTGGCCGCCCGGTGCAGATCGTGTTTGCGGGCAAAGCGCATCCGGCCGACGACCCGGCCAAGCACCATCTGCAGCGGGTGGTCCGGCGGGCCCTCGACCCGATTTTCGGCGGACGCGTGGCCTTCATCGACGACTACGACCTGCACGTAGCCCACCTGCTCGTGCAGGGCTGCGACGTGTGGCTCAACAACCCGCGCAAGCCGCTCGAGGCGAGCGGCACGAGCGGCATGAAGGCCTCCATCAATGGGGTGCCCCACCTCAGCATTGGCGACGGGTGGTGGGCCGAAGGCTACACCGGCGACAACGGCTGGCTCATCGACGGAGGCGCCAGCGACGACAACCACGACGCGGCCGACGTGGCCGACGCCGAGTCGCTGTACGCGCTGCTCGAACGCGACGTGGTGCCGGCGTTCTACGACCGCGACGCCGCGGGCGTGCCGACACGCTGGATGAAAGTGGTGCGTGAAGCCATGCGCACCAACATTCCCCGTTTCTCCACGAGCCGGATGCTCAAGGAGTACGTCCGCCGGCTTTACGGCCCGGCCATCGAGCGCCAGCGCTAGCCGTGTGCTCATGACCCGGCGGCGGGCCGCGGCGGGCGCCCGGGCTTGCGCCCTGTGCCCGCGGGCTTGATACAATAGTGAGATGTCTCGAAAGACCACGCCGGCCAAGGCGCACTGCGCGCTCTGCGGCGCCAAGGAGGTCTCCGAGCCGAAAGGCGAGGAGCGCTACTGCGGCGACTGCTGGGACAAGAAGATCGCCGTCGAGGAGATCGTCGCGCGCGAGTTCGTGCTCAAGCGCTACATCCGCGCGCACAGCGCCGAGAAATACCTGGTCTATCACTCCACGCAGAAGCCGCCGTGCGGCCAGCTCATCGTGGTCGACGACGGCTACGACCTCTTCCTCACGATGACGCTCTACCCCAACTTCTCGTGGGACGACCCGGCGTATCACCTGGAAGGTGACCCGGAAGGGCGCACGTTTGCCGAACTCCTGGTAGACGTCGTGGCGACCGAGGTCATCGAGCCCTGGGGCGGCGGAAAATGGCATCTTGAAGTCTTCCGGTCGGCCACGTCCGAACCGGAGGACTGGAACGGTGAGATGTAAGGGTCTATACTGCAGCCAAATGGCGGACGCTGGTTCGCCCGATGAGATTGGAGGAGTGTTGATGAAGCGCCTTGGGCAGTTCCTGTTGGCCGTCGCAGTGGTGGGTCTGGTTGTCGAAGGAGCCTCGGCTCAGGAGCGCAAGCTCATTGCACCCCTTCGTGGCGAAGTGACCCTCGACATCACGAAGCCTGACACCAAGCTGGTGAAAGGCGAGGTGGTCACGGTGATCATGGTCCGCAACCCCAGCGCGACGGGCGCGGTTGCCGGATTGAAGATCGAAGAGAACTGGTTCGACAAGGCCCGGCAGCCGGTCGCCGGCGACGTCTACCGCCACCCGCGCCCTTTGAAGGCCGGTGAGGTCATCAAGGTCACGCTGACGACGCCAAAGATCGCGGCGATGCAGAGCAACCAGTATCAGTTCAGCCACGGCAACGGCACGGTCAAGACGAACATCGTGGCGAAGATCGAGGCGCCGGCCACGACCCCCGCCAAGTAGCTGATTCTGGCACGTCCCGCGGCCCGCGATTGGCTGTGCGTCGTGGGCCGTGGTGCGTACGGCGTCAGGAGGCGCGGCCGGCCAGCTTCGACACCACCCCGCCGATGCCCGGCACGCACCAGCGCTCGCCGCGGGCCGCTTTGACGATCAGCCAGGCCCACAGTCCCACCGCCGTCAGCCACGTCACGTTGGCCACCGCCATCAGCAGACGCACGGCGTCTGATGACAGCAGCATCAGCGGCAGCGCCGCGGCATAGGACACGGCGATCACTGCCGACGCGACGCCGAAGAGAACCGTGGACTGCGCCGCGTGGAACCGCACGATGGGGTCAACCCGCTCGAGCCCAAGAAACACCAGGCCAGTCAGCCACCAGGCGCTATAGGCGATGACCGACGCCACTCGCGAATCAAGTCCGGTGCTCGTGCGGCCGGACGAGGCCGGCGCGGCCGGGCGGAGGTCGCTCATCGGGCGGGCGGCGCCAGCACCCGGATGATCGTCTCGCGAGCCGCCTCGGCCTGATCGCCAACCCGCGTGCGACCCTGCACCCGCAGGACATAGAGCCCGGGCGCGACATCCTTGAGCGGCACCCGCGCCGAGAACCCGTACCCGCCGGGGCCGCCGGCCAGCTCGCTGCTGTCATGCTCTTCACGCGTCTGGAACACCGCCTGGCCACCTTCCGAGCGGAGCGTCGCTTCGATGTCCACCTTGTGCGGCTGTTTGCCGCTGTTGTCGTAGACCTCGGCAAAGAGCGCCAGCTCGTCGCCGGCGGTGAAGTCGCGGTAGGTCGTCATGGGGCCGGGCAGCATCTTGGCCAGCGGGTCTTTCGGCCGGGCCGTGGGCGTGAGTCCACTCGACGCGGAGGTCAGGGCGAGGCCGCTGATCGAGAGCTTATCTTTCGAGAAGTCGGGCACGTCGAGATCGTAGGTGACCGATCCGGCGCGACTGGTGTTGCCCTCGCGGGCGCCGACGCGGAGCAGGTAGCGGCCTGGCGGCAGGTCAATCTGATTGAGGATACGAAAGCCCCCGGCGCGCAGGCGCTGCACCGAATCAGGCTTCATGTTGAGCGTGAGGGTGGCGCGGTCGCCGGGATACGACTTGCCGGCGTAGTCGGCCGCCGTCACCACGATGTCAATCGTGTTGCGGAACGTTCCGTCCTTCTCGGTGAGATCCAGGTCGCGTCCACCGACGAGCGCCGAGATCACCACCGCGCCCTTCTGGTCAGCACCCTTGAATACCGCGGCCGCCATCGCCAGCGGCAAGTCCGACATGGGCAGCGGACTGACGAGCGCAGCGCGGAGCTCGGGCGGCGTCTTGCCGTCCGTCTTGTCGGACTCGGCCTTGCCGCGCGCCGCCGCGTACCCCTTGCGTGCGCGCACAGAGACGCCAGGCCGCGCCACACGCACCTCGATCTTACGAAACTTTCCGTCGCGGCGTTCGTTGGTCGAGTAGTACCCGAGCAAGTAGTAGGCGCTGTTATCGACGACCACACGCTCGAAGTTCGCCGCCAGGTCGTTCCGGTTGACCACCGCGAAGCCGCCAGTCTCTTGAGACAGCACACGCAGGCTGTCCTGGCCCAGACGTGCCTCGCTGAGGAACGCACCCGTGCCGAGGTTGAGCGACGCATCCTGCGGCAAGTCCTGTACCTCGATGAGGTCATCGGCGCCGGCACCGAGGCCGCGCGCGTCGATGCCGTAGATGGCCACGTTGGCGCGCGTGGCCGCAGCCACCGCGTCGCGGGTTGCGTCGATCACCTGGGTCGCGCCGCGGTTGTTGAACACGTCCTGGATGTCGTAGTCGATGCCCTCGCTGAAGTAGATGATGGCCTTGCGGCGACCGCTGATGCCACCCAGGTAGGTCGCCAGATTCCGGATGGAGTCGAGCGTCGTGCGCGCTGTCAGGGCGCGCTCGGGGTCGAGCAGGTCGTCCACGCGATCGCCCTGTTGCCGGGTACCGCGCGTCCGCACCTCCTCGTCGAGCCGCTCGAGTGTCGACGACCGCAGCTTGCGTCCCGCGAACTTGTCCACCGCTGCCAAGAGCCGCCGTTGACTGTTGGTGAATTCCTGCGCGGCATCCGATCGGCCACTCGTGAACACGACGGCAGCCGTGTCGTTGGCGCCCATGTACTTCAGCACGAACTGCCGCGCCGCCGCCTTGGTGCGCGCCGCCCGCAGCGGATGCGTGTGCTGGTCGTCGAGCATCAGCACGTAGACGCGGCCGTCGTGCCCGGTCACGTTGTTCTGCACGTCGGATTCAATCGGCGCCGAGGCAAACAAGGGCCGCTGCTGCCGCTCGACCGGGATGTTCACGAACGAAAACGCCGACACCTGCTGCGGCTTGCCGTCCTCGAGCACCTCGAAGTCGCCCTGGGTCAGCCCGGGCACGAACGCCCCCGTGGCATCGACCACGCGGGCATCGACCTCCACGTAGTTGACCTCGGCACGGAACGTGACCGGCGGCGGCGACGCCGGGGTCTGAGGTGCCTGAGCGGCGGCGAATACAGCGCTCACCACCACGGCGACGCACGTAAGGAGTCGATTCGTACGGGTCATGCACATCTTTCCTGTCTGGCAGGCGGCTTCATGGGCAGTCGCCGCAACTGCGGGACTGGGGCGCGGTCTCTCGATTATAGGACGACGCGTGCGGGCCGCCGGTTGTGCCAGCAGGCTTTCGTCAGGCGATGGGGGGCCGGCGCCGGTGCCACTCGGTCGCCTGTTCGTAGGCGTGTCCGACGCGGAACAAGGTGAATTCGTCGAAGGCCCGGCCATACAATTGCAGCCCAATTGGCAAGGCGGGCGGCCCGGCCGAGAAACCGCAGGGCAACACCAGAGCCGGCAGGCCCGTCATGTTGCCCAGAAACGTCGTGCCTCCGCGGAACCGCGTGGCCTTCGACCCGGGCTTGACGTCGGTGGCCGCCACGCCTGCAGGTTCAAGCGGCGGCGGCAGCGCGTCGCCCCCAGGCACGGCCATGACGTCGCACTGCGTGAACACCGTGGCCATCTCGCGCATGAGCAGCGTGCGCACGCGCTGCGCCTTGAGGTAGTCGGTGGCCGAATAGAAGCGGGCCGCGTCGAGACGCTCGCGCACCACCGGGTCGAAGAGCTCGGGCGAGGTGCGAAGACGCTGTTCGTGGAACGTTGCGGCCTCCGCCATCGCCACGATCCAGCCTGCCGACGTGGCGTACTCGGCATGGGGCACATCAACATCGACCACCGTGGCGCCCAAGGTGCGGAGCATGACGAGCGCGGCGCGGAACGCCGCCTCGATCTCGGGTTCAAGTCCGTCCGCCAGGAACCGCACCGGCACGCCGACGCGCAGGCCGCGGATGTCGCCAGTGAGTGCCCGCGAGTAATCCGGCACGGGATCCGCGGCGCTCGAGGCGTCAAGCGGGTCGGGGCCGGCAATGGCCTGCAGCATCAGCGCCGCATCGGCTACGGTGCGGGTCATCGGCCCGGCGTGGTCCAACGTCCAGGCCAACGTGGTCACGCCGAAGCGGCTGACGCGGCCATAGGTTTGTTTCAGGCCGACGATTCCGCAGAAATTCGCCGGCCCGCGAATCGAGCCGCCCGTGTCGGTGCCGATCGAGAGCGGCACCATCGCGGCCGCAAGCGCCACGCCCGACCCGCTCGAGGATCCGCTCGGCGTGCGCCTCAAATCCCACGGATTGCGCGCGGGGCCAAACCCCGACACCACGCCACTGCCCATGGCGAACTCGAGCAGGTTCAGCTTGCCCGCCAGCACCGCGCCGGCCTGAGCCAGCCGGCCCGTGATGGTCGACTCGTAGTCGGGCACCAGCGTGGCGGTGACCTTGGACCCGTTGGTCGTCCGGACCCCCTTGGTGGCAAGAATATCCTTCGGGGCGTAGGGAATCCCGTGGAGGGGCCCGCGGTAGCGCCCACGACCGATCTCGCGCTCGGCCTCGGCGGCCTGGCGCCTGGCGAGTTCCGCCGTGATCGTGATGAACGCGTTGGTCCGCGGATTGAGCTCGTCGATGCGCGAAAGATATGCGTCGACGAGCTCGACCGGCGACAGCTTTCGGGCGCGGATGAGCGCGCCTTGCTCCCGCGCGGACAGGAACAGGACGTCGGTCGGCACCGGCATCGGCGTTACCTGAGCGGCGCAAACACGGGCGCCGGCTCGATGGCATCGTCGAGCACGAGCTCCCGTACCACCTGGATCTGCTCGAGGTTGCGCTGCACGGCGCGTTCCGCGACGGCCATCCGCGCGGCGTCGAATGACCCGTCGAGCAGCGTCGCGGCTTCGCGCAGCGTCGCGGCGCTCACGCCCGGCCGGGCCTGAGCCGCCAGGTCCACAGCCGCGGCGCCGCCGAACCCGAGAGCCGCCAGGATGTGCAGCACGGCCCGCCGGTCGATCACGTGGTCCGGTTCGATTGGCATGAGCATGACTCCAGAACACAACTTTCGGCGGCCACCGGCCGTCCTAGCTGGTGTGGCCGACGCGTGGACGCTAGCGCTCAGGACCGGCCCCTGTCAAACCGGCTATACTCGAAAATTGTATGCTTCTTGACGTCTCCGCCGTTCAGGCGGCGCTACGCGCGGCTCGACTCGACGGCTGGCTGCTCTACGACTTTCACGGGTCCAACCCCGTGGCGCGGCGTCTGACTGGGCTCGCCGCGGGCGGGCATATGACCACCCGGCGGTGGTTCTACCTGATTCCGACCGACGGCGCGCCGCGGGGCCTCGTGCACAAGATCGAACGCGGCACGCTCGCGCACCTGCCGGGCGCGTCGGCGGAATACGCGGGCCGCGTCGAACTGGAAACCGGTCTGAAGGCACTGCTCGCCGGCCTGCGCACCATCGCCATGGAGTACTCGCCCCGGGGCGCCATCCCGTATGTGTCCCGCGTCGATGCCGGCACCGTCGAGCTCGTGCGGGACCAGGGCGTCCACGTCGTGTCGTCGGGCGATCTGATTCAGCAGTTCGAAGCGGTGTGGAGTGCCGAGGGCTTCACCACGCACCGGGCCGCGGCCGAACGGCTCTACCGTGTGAAGGACCGCGCGTTTGCCGCCATCGGGACACGCCTGCGTGACGGCGTGCGCACGACCGAGCACGACATCCAGTCGCTGATGATGGAATGGTTCGCCGAGGAAGGCCTCGTCACCGATCACCCGCCCATCGTGGCCACCCAGGCCAATGCCGGCAACCCGCACTACCAGCCGCCGGCGACGGGGTCACGCGTCATCGGACCGGGCGAGGTCGTGCTCCTCGACCTCTGGGGCAAGCTGCCGTCACCGGGCGCCGTCTACGCCGACATCAGCTGGATGGGCTTCACGGGCGCCGAGACGCCGGCGCCGGTCGTGGCCGCGTTCACGGCCGTGCGCGACGCGCGCGATGCCGCCATCGCCCTGATTGAGGGTGCCGCCGCCATCGGTCGCGAGGTACGGGGCTGGGAAGCCGACCACGCCGCCCGTACCGTGCTGCAGCACGCCGGCTTCGGTCACGCGATCCTGCATCGCACCGGGCACAGTCTGGGCGAAGAGGTGCACGGCAACGGCGCGCACCTCGACGACTACGAAACACGCGACGAGCGGCAATTGCTGCCTGGCACCGGCTTCACGATTGAGCCGGGTTTGTACTTCGAGACGTTTGGCGTACGCACGGAGATCAACATCGCCTGGGGCCCTGGCGGTCCCGACGTGACGGGACCGCGGCAGATGGCCGTGGTGCCAGTGGTGTAAGTGGAGGAATCAATGTCGACCCGAAAGACCACGCTGTTCTATGCCCTGCTCATCGCCGTGGCCTCGGTGGCTGTCGGCATGGTCATCGCGTCGAGGCTCGAGCTGTCACCGGCCTCGTCGGCGCAAACCGCCACCATGGCGACGCCCCCGGCCAACAGCGCGCCGCTCAGCGGTGCCGTTGATGCGTCCACGTTCCGCATCATCGCCAAGGCGATGAGTCCCGCGGTCGTGAACATCCGGACCGAGTCGCGCCAGCGCGCGAGCCAGATGACTCAGTTCTTCGGCGGTGGGGGCGGTGGCGGTGGCGACGATGACCTGCTCGAGCGGTTTTTCGGCGGCGGCGGGGGCGGGGGCGGCGGCCAGCAGCGCCGCCAGCAACCGGAACGGCCGCAGGTCACCCAGGCAGCCGGCACGGGCTTCATCATCAGCAAAGACGGCTTCATCCTGACGAACAACCATGTGGTCGAAGACGCCACGAAGATTCAAGTGTCGTTCTACGGCGACGACGCCGACGTGAGCTACCTCGCCAAGGTCGTCGGCCGCGACCCGCTCAGCGACAGCGCGCTCATCGAACTGACCGAGCGGCCGAAGCGCGAACTGACCGAGGTGAAGTTCGGCGACTCCGCGCAGATGCAGCCGGGCGACTGGGTCATGGCCATCGGCAATCCGTTCGGCCTGGCGCACACCGTCAGCGTCGGTGTCATCAGTGCCACCGAGCGCCCCTTTCCCATCACCGACGGTCGCAGCCAGGACGTGCTGCAGACCGACGCGGCCATCAACCCCGGTAACTCTGGCGGTCCGCTGTTGAACGTCCGCGGCGAGGTGGTCGGCATCAATACGGCCATCTACACCGACTCGCGCGCCCAGGGCAATATCGGCATTGGCTTTGCCGTGCCCATCAACACGATCCGCGAGCTGCTGCCGCAGCTGCGCGCCGGCAAGGTCACGCGCGGCGTGATCGGCGTGTCGGTCGGCACCATTCCCCTGGATGCCGTTGAAGCGCTCGGCCTGAAGCAACGCACGGGCGCCCTGGTGTCGTCGGTCGCAAGCGGCCAGCCGGCAGCGAAAGCCGGCATCGAGCCCGGCGACGTGATCATGGAATTCAACGGGAAGCCGGTCAGGAACCGCGACGACCTGGTGGGCTTCGTCACGCGCACTGCGCCCGGGGCCACGGTGCCAGTGAAGGTGCTGCGTGACAAGGTCGAGAAGCGGCTGAACCTCACGGTCGGAGAACTGAACCTCGAGGCCGAAACCACCCGCGCTCAGGCCGAGCCTGCGGAACCCGAGGAACAGGCTGGGGAGGGCTTCGGCATGACCGTGGGGACGCTCACCTCGGACATGGCCCGCCGTCTGCGGATGCCGGCCGAGACCAAAGGTGTGGTCATCACCGACATCGAGGCCGGTAGCCCGGCGCAGCGCGGCGGGTTGGCCCGCGGCGACGTCCTGCTGCAAGTCAACCGACGACCGGTGACGTCGGTGGCCGATGCCGCACGCGAGCTCGGCCGCGTTGCCAGCGGTTCATCGGCCTTCCTGCTCGTGCTGCGCAACGGGCAGGAAAGCTTCGTGACCGTGCGTAAGGAGTAGCTCCTGGGCCACGGCGTCGAGCGGGAGATCAAGCTGCGGTTCCCGAACGTCGAGGACGCGCGCACGCGCGTCCTTGACCTGGGGGCAACGCCGTTGCGCGGGCGGCGCCTGCAGCGTGACGTCATTCTCGACACGAGCACGCGGGATCTATTTGCCGCCGGTAGGGCATTGCGCGTACGCGCGGACGGCGAGCGGGCATTCCTTACCTTCAAGGGACCCGTGGCGCCCGGCGTGGTCAAGGCCCGCGAAGAAATCGAGACCGAGGCCGCCAGCGCCGACGCGCTCTTGGCCATCTGCGCGGCTCTCGGCTTCGCGCCCGCGTTCCGGTACGAGAAGTACCGCGAGGAGTTCGCCCTGCCTGGGGCCGTGATTGCCGTGGACGATACGCCCATCGGCGTGTTTGTCGAGATCGAGGGTGACGAAGCCGCGATTCACGATCTGGCTGGCCGCCTGGGCTTCGCCCCGAGCGACTACATCACGGCGTCGTATCGCGCGCTCTTCGTGGCCTCGGTCGGGGCCCAGGCCGGCGAGCGCGACATCACCTTCCCGCCGTCAGCCCCGCGCCCGTGATTGACACCGCGCTCATTCTGGCAGCCGGCCTCGGCACGCGGCTCGCACCGCTGTCGGCGCTGCGTGCGAAGGCCGCGCTGCCCGTGGCCGGCGAGGCTCTCATCCGCCATCAGGTGCGGTGGCTCGCCGCTGCCGGCGTGCGCCGGATCGTGGTAAACCTGCACCATCTGCCCGCCACGATCACGGCCGTGCTGGGACACGGCGACGACCTCGGTGTGTGCGTCCGCTACTCGTGGGAACCCCTGGTGCTCGGCTCGGCTGGGGGGCCGCGCCAGGCCTTCGACCTGCTGGACACCGACCAGCTGATCGTCGTGAACGGCGACACCATCACCGACCTCGACCTGTGCGCTCTCGCCGCTGAGCACGCGCGTCTTGAGCCGCTCGTGACGATGGCGGCGGCACTGGCATCACGGCCCGGCTATAACGCCCTCCTCGTCAACGACGCCGGCTGCCTGACAGGTGTGGCCCGCGCCGGCGAGGCGTCGACACCTGGCGCGTCGAATCTCCATCCCGCGCACTTCATCGGCGTTCAGGTGGTCGAACGCCGCGCCTTTGCGGAAGCGCCCAAGGGCATGCCGTCGGAGACGGTGAAGTGGCTGTATCCGCACCTAGTGGCCACCGACCCGGCGAGCGTGCGGGTGTGGCCGTGTGATGCGTCGTTCTTCGACGTAGGCACACCGGCCGACTACCTGCGTACCGTCCAATCCCTTGCCGCGCGCTACGGACGACCGCTGGATCGCGGGGAGGGCGCGCAGGTGGACCCGACCTCCGACGTCACCGGATCCATCTTGTGGCAGGACGTGCGCATCGGCGCGGGCGCATCGGTGCGCCACTGCGTGGTCGGCGACGGCGTCGTGGTGGCGCCCGGCACGCACTGGTCGCGCGCGACCGTGGTACGGCGCGACTCGCAGCCGCCCGGTGCCCCCGGCGTCGCGCAGGGCGACCTGCTGGTCGTGCCGTTCGACGCAGTCACCACGTAGAATCGCTTCCCGTGGCCGCCGACCTCGAACTGAGAATTGCCGACTACCTGCAGCGGCAGGGCCTCGCTGCCGACGTGCAGCGCGTGGTCGCGCTCACCGGCGACGCGTCCGACCGACGCTACGTGCGGGTACTGCTCCGCGGTCGTCCGTCGGTCGTCTTGAGCGTGCACGCGGGTCCGATCGACTATGCGACGTCATCGTTCGTGCGCGTGGCCGAACTGTTCGCGCAGATGCCGCTCCCCGTGCCGCGCATCGAGCACCACGACGATGCGCTCGGCGTGTTGGGGCTGCAGGATCTGGGCGACGTGACCCTGCAGGCCCACCTGGGCAGCGTGTCGGCCGCCGACCGAGGCAAACGCTACCGCGAGGCGGTCGGCCTGCTCGTGCGGCTGCAGCAGCGCGGCGCGGCGCTGGCCTCCAGCGATTATCCGCCTTACGGTGTGGCCTTCGACCACGAGAAGCTCACGTGGGAGCTGGAGTTCTTCGTGCGTCATTTCCTGCTGGCCTATCGAGGCGCTCTGCCCGACGAGACGATCCGCGGAGCGCTCCGGGAGGAGTGGACGGGGATGGTCGGCGAACTGGCCGGCGAGCCGCGAGTACTCTGCCATCGCGACTACCACAGCCGAAACCTGATGTGGCACGAGGGCGCTTTGTGGGTCATCGACTTCCAGGACGCGCGCATGGGGCCCGACACCTACGACCTCGCGTCGCTGCTGCGCGATTCCTACGTCGACCTGCCCGACGCCGCGGTCGACGACCTCATCGAGTACTTCTTCGCGCTCACCCGCGGCACCGCGGCCTCGCCGGCCGAGGGCCTCGAGTTCCGCCGGCGGTTCGACCTGATGGCTCTGCAACGTAATCTGAAGGCGCTCGGCACGTTTGGCTACCAGACGACCACGCGCGCCAATCCGGTCTACATGCAGTATGTGCCACGCACGCTGGCCTACGTCCGTCGCACGATCACGGGCAATCCGCGCTTTGGCCGCCTCGCCGAACTGCTTGGCGGCCTGGTCGACGAGCTGCGGTAAACTTTTGCCAACTGTGGGTGACGCTCGTTTCTCGGTGTCCACGTACCTGTTCCACGAGTCGCGCCTCGACCGCGAGCACTTGGTCGAGATCGCGGCCCATGGCTTCGGCGGCGTCGAGCTGTTCGCGCGGCGTTCGCACTTCGACTACACCGACCCGCTCGCAGTAGCGCAGCTGGCTGAGTGGCTCGACGACACGCGCCTGCAACTCACGGCCGTACACGCGCCGGCGTGGGGCGCGCCCCGCAGCACCTCATCCGGCACCTGGTCGTTGGCATCGGTCCAGGCCGACGCGCGGGCCAGAGCTGTGGCCGACGTGCAGCAGATGCTGGGCCTCGCCAACACCCTGCCCTTCCGCACGCTGGTGTTGTCTGTCGGCGAACCGGGTGCTCGGGCATCCGCCGGCGACAACGACGCCGCAGCCGCGCGTCGCAGCCTCGACGTCCTCGTGCCCTGTGCCGCCGAGTGCGGCGTGCAGGTAGCACTCGAGGTACAGACCAACGCGCTGTCCACGCCTGACGCGCTCGTGGCGCTCATCGACGACGCCCTCGACTGGCCGCCGACCGGCGTCTGCCTCGACGTCGGGCAGGCGCGCCTGCTGGGCGATCCCGTGGACGCGATCGAGACCGCGTCGGGACACATCCTGGCGGCGCACGTGCACGACACCTGCGGCTCACGCGACGACCACCTCGTGCCGTACGATGGCTCGATCGACTGGGCCCGCGCGCTTCTGGCGTTCCAGAAGGTGGGCTACTCTGGCCCATGGACGTTCGAGGTGGCACCGGCTGCGTCAGCCGTGGCCGTGCTGGCGCGTGCCGTGCTGGCGCGCCAGCGCTTCGAACAGTGTCTCGGAATCAATGACGAGCTGATGAGCCAATGAGCATCCCTCACGTTCCCATCGCGAAGATCGGCGACTACGTCGGCCAGGACGTCACCCTGGCGGGCTGGCTGCACAACCGGCGGTCGAGCGGCAAGATCCACTTTCTGGTGGTCCGCGACGGCACCGGCTTCATCCAGGTCGTCATGGGCAAGAACGACGTGGGCGAGGAGGCCTTCCAGAAGGCCGACCACTTGTCGCAGGAGACCTCGATTGTCGTTCGCGGCAACGTGCGCGCCGACGCGCGCGCCAAGAGCGGTTTCGAGCTGGTCGCGTCTGGCCTGGACGTCGTGGGCGCCTCGAACGACTACCCCATTACGCCGAAGGAACACGGCGTGGACTTCCTGCTCGACCGGCGCCACCTGTGGATTCGCGCTGAGCGGCAAACCGCGATCCTGAAAGTGCGGCACGAAGTCGTGAATGCCATCCGCGACTTCTTCAACCACGACGGGTTCATCCTGGCCGACACGCCCATCTTCACGCCGGCTGCCTGTGAGGGCACGACCACGCTGTTCCCCGTGCAGTACTTCGACGATGTCACGGCGTACCTCACGCAGAGCGGACAGCTCTACAACGAAGCCAACGCCATGGCGCTCGGCAAGGTCTACTGCTTCGGCCCGACGTTCCGCGCCGAGAAGAGCAAGACGCGCCGGCACCTGACCGAGTTCTGGATGGTCGAGCCCGAGATGGCGTACGCCGACCTCGACGACGTGATCAGCCTGGCGGAGCGGCTCGTCACAAGCGTCGTTGCGCGCGTGCTGGACCTGCGGGCCGCGGAGCTGAAGCTGCTCGAGCGCGACACGTCGAAACTCGAGGGCGTGAAGACGCCTTTCCCGCGCATGACGTATGACGACGCCGCGAAGGTGCTCGCCGAACAGGGCTTGCCGTTCCAGTACGGCACCGACCTTGGCGGCACCGACGAGACCGTGCTGTCACAGCAGTTCGACGCGCCGCTCTGCGTCACCCACTACCCCGCCGCCGTGAAGGCGTTCTATATGAAGTCCGATCCGCAGCAGCTCGACAAAGCCCTCTGCGTGGACGTGCTCGCCCCCGAGGGTTACGGGGAAATCATTGGCGGCGGTCAGCGGCTCGACGATCTCGACGTGCTGGTGCAGCGCATCAAAGATCATGAACTTCCCCAGGAAGCGTTCGAGTGGTATCTCGATCTGCGACGCTACGGCAGCGTGCCGCACGGCGGTTTCGGCATGGGCGTTGAGCGCGTGGTCACCTGGATCTGCGGCCTCGAGCACCTGCGCGAGACCATTCCCTACCCACGCATGCTGCATCGCCTGTATCCGTAAGACGCTGGTTCATCTGCGGTGTGAGCCCAGACCAACCTGGCCCGCGACGATGCGGGCAGCGAGTCTTTGGACGCTCGGGATCTGGTCAAGCGGCTCCATCAGCAGATCGCGCAGCAGCGGCAGGGTCCGACTCTGCGACTGGAAGACCGGTGTGAAGACTCTGCTCATCATCTGATAGAGACGAACATGGCCCTGTCTGCGTCGGCGGTACGATTCAAGTGCATCGCCCACCGACGTCGCGATCTGCATCGCGTGGCCGAGCGCCAACGCATCGAGCAATGCCATGTTGGCTCCCTGCCCCAGTTGTGGGCTCGTCGCGTGCCAGGCATCGCCCACATGCGCAAGCGCTGCCGCAACCGGACTCATGAGTGTCCGATGTTGGTAGGACGCAAACAGGAACTGGCCAGGGTCGTGCACCTGAGCGAGTAACGGTTCGGATTGTGGCCAGAGGGCGAGGGCGTCCCGGCGCCACGCTTCCAGCCCGTCCATCTGCCACCGCGCGCGGTCGGCCAGGCGCAGGCTCCAGAAATAGGCGACCGAGTCCCGCCCATTGGGACTGGATCGACCGAGCGGCATGATTCCGGCCATTTGCTCGGCCCGGCGATAACGCTGGTCGAGCCAGTCTGGCCCAGCGTCAGGTCGGTCCACCCGGTCAAGCGTCGTCCACAGCGCCCCGAAGGCCAGATCCCGCGAACGGCTGGATAGGGGCGAGCGCGACCCGAGCGCGTCGACCACCAGATCGAACGGGGGCGAGGTCCGTCCATCCTGAAAGACCAGGCGCCGCCGCTGGCCCGATGCCGGTTCGCTGCCGGACACGGCCCGGCCGGACTCAACGTCAATGCCGGCCGCACCTACCGCGTCAAACAGAAGGCCAAATAGCAGCGAGCGATGAACGCCGTAGCCGGTCATCTCTGGCGCAATGGCGGCATAGGTCATCGCCAGTGCAAGGCGCCCTGACGGCACCGACACGCCGTGGAGCCGACGAATCGGGGCGGCCAGCTGCCGCAGCGCCTCTGCCAGTCCCAGCGCACCGAGCACGGCTAGGCCGGTTGGCTGGACCATCAGCCCCGACCCGACCGGCTGCGGTCGGTCAAAACGCTCGTACAGGGTGACGTGGTGACGCGCGCGGTGAAGGAACAGCGCCGTCGCCAGTCCGCCTGGCCCGCATCCCGCAATCGCGACCTCGGCCGGCCTCATGGGGCGCCCATGTATAGCACGGCAAGCGCCGGCGCACGGGCGGGTGTACAGTAATGGGATGACTGGCAACGCCAGCGGGCCGCACGCCCCGGTTCCCAGGCCACAGTCCCCTCGTTGCTCATGAAAATCGGATTCGTCTCCCTCGGCTGCCCCAAGAACCTCGTCGACTCCGAAGTCATGCTGGGCCTGGCCGAACAGGCCGGCCACGAGATCACGACCGACGCCGACGGCGCCGACGTGGTGATCGTGAACACCTGCGCGTTCATCGACCGCGCCAAACAGGAGTCGATCGACACGATTCTGGAGATGGCCGAACGGAAGAAGGCCACGGGCGGCCGCCTGGTGGTCACCGGCTGCCTGGCCGAGCGCTACCGCGACAGCCTGCAGACCGAGATTCCTGAAATCGACGCCATCCTCGGCACCGGCGACGTGCCGAACATCCTCGAAGCGATCCAACCCGGCTCGACGATGGCGCGGGCTAACGGCGCATCGCCGTTGACCTTCTACAAACGGGACCCGAAGCCGTCGAGCGAAGCGATGGCGCCCTCCGGGCCATCGAGCGAAGCGACGATGGCCGCTGCGGGACAGCGGGACCCTCTAGCCGCTAGCCGCCAGCCCCTAGCCCCTGTCTTCGGCGTGGATCTGCCCACCTACCTCTACGACGCTGCCACGCCGCGACGCCTGGCGACCCCCGGCCATTACGCGTATGTGAAGATCGCAGAAGGCTGCGACTACAAATGCGCGTTCTGTGTGATTCCGAAGATGCGCGGGCACTACCGCAGCCGCAGCATCGAATCGGTCGTACAAGAAGCGCATGCGCTCGCCGCGCGCGGGGTCAAGGAACTGCTGCTCGTCTCGCAGGACACGACCTTCTACGGCATCGACCGGAAGGAACGCGACGCCCTGCCACGCCTCATCCGCGCACTCGATGGTGTGGACGGCATCGAGTGGGTGCGCCTGCTCTATCTCTACCCCACCACCATCACGGACGCGACCATTGACGCCATTGCGGCGAGCCAGAAGGTCGTGCGCTACATCGACCTGCCGCTCCAGCACGCCTCCGATGCGGTCCTGAAGCGCATGAAGCGCCCGGGGACGCGAGCGTCCTACCAACGCCTGCTTGGCAACATCCGCGCGAAGATGCCCGACGTGACCCTGCGCACCACGTTCATTGTCGGGTTCCCGGGCGAGACCGAGGCCGACGTCGAGGAACTGCTGGCCTTCATCAGGGCCGTGGGCTTCGACCATGTTGGCGTCTTCACCTACAGCCACGAGGAAGACACCTCGGCGTTTGACCTCGCCGACGACGTGCCGACAGCCGAAAAGGCCCGCAGGCGGCGCAAGGTGATGGCGGCCCAGAAGAAAATTGTCGCGGCCCGCCAGAAGGCGCGGGTGGGTTCGACCGTCCGACTGGTGGTCGACGGCCCCTCGCCAGAGCACGAGTGGGTCGTCACGGGCCGACTGGCAGGACAGGCACCCGAAATCGACCCACAGGTCTACCTTACCGAGGCGGATCCGGCCACGCTCCGGCCTGGGCAGTTCCTCGACGTGGAAATCGTGGGAGCCAAGGGGTACGATCTGCTGGCCCGGCCGCTGGACCTCTAGACGCCGGAATGCTAAAGTTAAGGGTCCGGAGCTGATCTGGGAAATCCAGAGTGGGCTATAGCCCACTCTTTTTTGTTTCTAGGTAGTCAGTGGCGTCACTTGAACGGATTCGAGAGCTCGTGGCGGATATCGCTCGGGCGTATGGCCTCGAGTTGTTCGACGTGACCTACGGCCGCGAGAGCGGCCGGAACGTGTTGCGGGTCGTGCTCGACCGGCCGGGGCCTTCGGCCACGGCCGAGGACAGCGTCAGCCTGGAGCATTGCGCGCGGGTCAGTGAAGAGTTGAGTGCGGTGCTCGACGTCGAAGATGTCGTGCCCGCCGAGTACACGTTGGAAGTCTCGTCGCCGGGGCTCGACCGGCCGCTCCGGGGGCGAGACGACTACGAGCGGTTCGCGGGACGGTTGGCGAAGATCGTCACCTCCGAGCCGGTGGCCAGGCAGACCGCGTTTGCCGGGCATCTGCGCGGCATGGACGGCGAGGACGTGCTGTTTGAGGCGATCGGGGGCACGCTGCAACGCCTGCCCCTGCGCCTGATCCGGCGAGCCCGTCTCGAAGTGGAGTTTTGAGGAACATGGCGACCAATCCGTTGATGCAGACCATCGAGGCACTGGCCAAGGAAAAGGGCATCGAGCCCGGCGTGGTCATCGCCGCCATGGAAGAGGCCGTGCTCACGGCCTCGCGCAAGTACTACAAGGCCGGTGAAGAACTGAAGGCCAAGCTCAACATCGACAGCGGCCAGATCGAGCTCTTCGCGGTGAAGACGATCGTGGACGAGGTGACCAACCCCGCCACCGAAATCTCATTGGCCGAAGCCCTCGAGATGTACGGCGCCGACGCGGGCGTCGAAGTCGGCTACCAGATCGAATTCCCGAAGAGCACCGAAGTGCTGGGCCGCATTGCGGCACAGACGGCCAAGCAGGTCATCTTCCAGAAGGTCCGCGAAGCCGAACGCGACAACGTCTACGAGGAATTCAACCAACGCGTGGGCGAAGTGGTCACCGGCGTGGTGAAGCGCTTCGAGCAAGGCGACATGATCGTGGAGATCGGCCGCATCGAGACGATTCTGCCCCGCAAGGAGCAGTCGCGCGCCGAGAGCTACAACCAGGGTGACCGTGTCCGTGCAGTCATCCGGGGCGTGAGCCGGAACGCGAAAGGCCCTCAGGTCGTGCTGTCTCGCACCGACCCTGCCCTGCTCATCAAGCTCTTCGAGCAGGAAGTCCCGGAAATCTACGACGGCACCGTGATGATTCGCGGGGCCGTGCGTGAAGCTGGCGATCGCGCGAAGGTGGCCGTCTACTCGCGCGAGCGCGACATCGACCCGGTCGGCGCGTGCGTCGGCATGAAGGGCACGCGCGTGCAGGCGATCATTCGTGAGCTGCGCGGCGAGAAGATCGACATCGTCGAGTGGTCCGACGACCCGGCGGGCTTCGTGATGAGCGCGCTCAGCCCTGCGAAGGTGCAGCGCGTGTCGATCACCTCGGACGAAGACCGGGTGATGGAGGTGCTGGTGGAAGACAGTCAGCTGTCGCTTGCCATCGGCAAGAAGGGCCAGAACGTGCGGCTCGCCGCCAAGCTCACTGGTTGGAAGATCGACATCAAGAGCGAAGAAGACAAACGCCGCGAGGTCGAGGCCGAGCTGGGCGCGCTCGAATCCGGCAGCGCCGATGGCGAGGCGGCGGTCGAGGGCGATGCGCCGGTGCCATCGACTGACAACGCGGCTGCAGCGGGCGCGGACGACTCGGCTTTGGCCGAAGGCGCCACTGCGGCGCCAGACGCCGTGCCCGCCGCGGGCGCGCGGGAACAGTAGCGGCAAGCGGCATCGACCTGGCGGACGTTTGTCCGACGGGTGCCGGCTCGGGAACGCGTTTATCAGGGGTGACTGTTGGCCACTGTCAGGATCTTCAAAGTCGCAGAGTTGTTGGGCACGACCAGTCAGGAGGTCCTCCAACTGCTCAAGCAGAACCACGGGATCGAGCTGAAGAGCGCATCGAGCACCGTGGAAGAGATCGTGGCGCGCCAGTTCGTGGAGCGCCTGGCGCGTCAGCGTTCGGTCGAACTGCCCAAGGGCGACATTTTTTCTGAGACGGCCACAAAGCCGGTCAAGGGCAAAGCCGGCGCGGCCAAGAAGGCACCCGAGCCACCGAAGCCCTCGGGGCCGCCTCTGCCGCCGCCTCGTCTGATCCGCACCATCAAACCGCCAGCCGCGGCCCACGAAGACCATGACGCTGCGGACCACGCTGCCGCCGATCACCACAGCGCTGCGATGCCGCACGCCGCCGAACAGCTGGCGCACGTCGAGCACGCACAGACGCATGGACAGGCCGAGTCCCACGCCGAGCCGCACGCGGAACCGCACGTCGAGCAGTCACACGGCCACGGTCCTGTCACGGTCGCCGAGCCTGAGCCGGTCGAGCCGGCGCCGGTCGAGATGGCGCCCGCGGCTTCCGCGCCTGACGTGATGGAGGTCGAAGCCGCCGCCGACCCAGCCACGCCGCTTCCTGCAGTGCCGCCGCCGGCCAGGCCCACAGTGGCGCCGGGCCGCGTCGTGCCCTCGAGCCTTCGCCTCCGGATTGAAGAACCCGGGCAGGCCGTACCGCAGGCGCGGGCGGCCACGCCCGTGCGGCGCCCGCCGGTTCAGCAGCCAGCCAGGATCGTGGCGCCGCCGGCGCCGCCGCGTCCTGGTCAGCCCCCCGTCGCTGGCCTGCGTCCGCCGGTCGGCCCGCGATCGTCGTATCCTCCGGGCTCGCCGCGGCCCTACGGCGCGACTCCGTCGAGCCTGGGCGGTCCTCGTCCTCTGCCCGGGCAGCCCGTGCGTCCTGGTCAGAGTCTGCCGCCCCGGCCGGGCGCCTATCCGCAACGACCGGGCATGCCATCGCGGCCACCGATGGGCGCGCGCCCAGGCGGAGCCTTCCGTCCGGCCGGTCGTCCCACCGGCGGCCCCCGGCGCGATTCCGGCATTCGTCACACTCCGGCGCCGCCGCCCATGGCCCTGCCGCCGATCAGTCGTACGATCACGCTCGCCGAAGGCATGACCGTGAAGGACCTGTCGGACAAGCTCGAGGTGCGGGTCAAAGACGTGCTGAAGGTGCTGCTCGATCGCCGGCTGATGATGAACATCAACTCGGCCATCGACATCGACACCGCCCGCGAAGTCTCCAGGCACTTCGGCGCGGAAGTCGAGACGCGCAGCTTCGAGGAAGAACTGGTCGAGGTCGCCTCCGTGAACGCCGACGAAAAGGACGTCGTCGCGCGAGCCCCGGTGGTAACGGTCATGGGCCACGTCGACCACGGCAAGACCACCTTGCTCGACTCGATCCGCACCACGCGGGTCGCCGAGCGGGAAGCCGGCGGCATCACGCAGCACATCGGCGCCTACCTCGTGGGCGGCATCGGTGAGAAGAAAGACAAGAGCGTCGTCTTCCTCGACACGCCCGGCCACGCGGCATTCACCATGATGCGCGCCCGCGGCGCCAAGGTCACCGACGTGGTCATCCTCGTGGTGGCCGCCGACGACGGCGTCATGCCACAGACGCGCGAGGCCGTCGATCACGCCAAGGCCGCGAACGTGCCGATCATCGTGGCCGTCAACAAGATCGACAAGCCGGGCGCCAACCCCGAAGTCGTCAAGCGTCAGCTGTCCGATTTGGGCTTGATGCCGGAAGCCTGGGGCGGCACGACGGTGTTCGTCGAAGTGTCGGCCAAGCAAAAGACCAACCTGGACGCTCTGCTCGAGATGATTCTGCTTGTTACGGAAATCGGCGAGCTCAAGGCGAACCCCAAGCGCGCGGCCTCGGGCACGGTGCTCGAAACCAAGCTCGATCGGGGCCGCGGTCCCGTCGCCACCGTGCTCGTGCAGGACGGCACGCTGAGCATCGGCGACAACATCATCGCTGGCCCGGTCGTGGGCCGCGTGCGCGCACTCATCGATGACCGTGGACGTCCGATCAAGACGGCCGGTCCGTCCATGCCGGTTGAAGTCCTGGGCCTTGAAACCCTGCCCTCTCCCGGCGACTCGTTTCAGGCGGTGGCCGATCCAGCCAAGGCCCGTCAGATCGCGATGTTCCGTCAGGCGCGCGCCAAGGAGAAGTCGCTCGTCGCCAAGGGCGGCCGCCTGACGCTGGAGACCCTCCAGCAGCAGATGGCCGAAGGCGGCGTGAAGGACCTGCCGATCATCGTGAAGGCCGACGTGCAGGGCTCAGCCGAAGTGCTGGCCTCGTCGCTGGCCAAGCTCTCGGATGAGAAGGTCAAGGTGAAGATCATCCATTCGGCCGTGGGCGCCATCAACGAATCCGACGTGCTGCTGGCCACCGCCAGCAACGCCATCATCATCGGCTTCAACGTGCGGCCCGACCGCAATGCCGCCGCCATTGCCGACCGCGAAAAGGTCGACATTCGTCATCACTCGGTCATCTACACGGTCACTGAGGAGATTCAGAAGGCGATGGTCGGCTTGCTCGACCCGACCTTCAAGGAAGTACGTCTCGGTGCTGCGCAGGTGCGCGACACATTCAAGGTGCCGAAGGCCGGCGTCATCGCGGGCTGCATGGTCACCGACGGCACGATCACCCGCAAGGGGGATGCCCAGGTGCGGCTGATGCGCGACGGCGTTCAGGTGTGGGAAGGCAAGATGGCGTCCCTGCGCCGCTTCAAGGACGACGTGGGTGAGGTCAAGTCCGGCTTCGAGTGCGGCATCGGTCTCCAGGGCTACAACGACCTG
>JANMDX010000146.1:0-7477 GCA_031376505.1 Acidobacteriota bacterium | reverse complement strand
GTGGACAAGATGGTGCGCTGGGGCGCGAAGGTGTCGGCTGACGAGAAGGCTCCGCTCGTGGCCTTCCTCACATCACGTTGGGGTCACCAGTGAGGACCCGGCCCATCCGTCTGTGCGTCCTACGCTGACGTGGATATCCTGACGCCCTCGCCATCCGCCATCGTCCCCGGCGCCCTCATGGTCTGGGTCGCCCTCGTGGCGGCCTTCACCCTGCTATGGGTGGCCTCGCTGCCGCTCAAGAACGCCAGCATCGTGGACATGTGGTGGGGTCCGGCCTTCGTGCTGGCCGGCCTCGTCTATACCCGTGCCCTTCCCGCCTGGGGCACGCGCACGACCGTCGTGCTTATCCTGGTGGCGTTGTGGGCGGTCAGGCTGGCCGCACACATCGGGCGGCGGAACGTCGGTCACGGCGAAGACCCGCGCTACGTGACCTGGCGGCGGCAGTACGGCGAGACGTGGTGGTGGTTCAGCTGGGTCAAGGTGTTCTTCCTGCAGTCCACCGTGGCGTGGATCGTGTCCTGGCCGCTCGGCGCGGCGCTGTCGGCGGTGCCCGCGTTTCCGTCCTTCTTCGATGTGGTGGGCATACTGCTCATCGTGGGCGGGCTGGCCACCGAGGCGATTGCCGACGAGCAACTGCGGCGCTTCAAACGCGTGTCGGCACGAGGTCAGATCTGCGACGTGGGCCTGTGGCGCTACTCGCGCCATCCCAATTACTTCGGCGAGGCGGTCGTGTGGTGGGGCATCTTCGTGGTCGCCGCCGGCGTGGGCGGCTGGGCCACAATCGTCAGCCCCGCAATCATGACGTGGCTGCTGCTGCGGGTGTCGGGTGTGACGCTGCTCGAGAAGGGCCTGGCGCAGACCAAACCCGGCTATGCCGAGTACATGCGTCGGACCTCGGCGTTCGTGCCGCGGCCGCCACGGCCGTAGCTATCGAATCCATAGAAACTGCCCAGTCTCGTTGCGGACGGACTGTACGGCATCCTCGGAGCGGCCCATGCCAACCCCATCCCGCGATGCCACCGTGCGGTGGTTGCTGCCCGTTGTGTGCCTGCTGTTCTTCCCCGGGTCGTTCGACGATATCCTGCGGCCATGAATCGCCGACAGTTCCTGCATGCGAGCGCGGTCACGATGTCGAGTCTGACCGCAGCCGCGCGTTCGGCTGGCGCTCAGCCGACAGGCGGCGGAGCACTCGACGCCGGCCGCGCCCTGGCGCTGGCGCGGGCGCGCCGCGCGGAACTCGTCGATCTGCTCTCGCGGCTCATCGCGGTGTCGAGCCCGCTTGGCGAATCGGCCGAGCCGGCCCAGCGCGTCGTGGCCGACTACTTGAACACCCGCGGCTATCGTTCGGACCTGGTCACCGACGACCCAACCGCCTACACCTCGCACCCCGACTACATGGCACCCGCCACGCCCTACCCGGCGCCTGCGGTGAACCTCGTCGCGCGCGCGGCGGCACGCCCGTCACGGGTCGGGCTCTTCGCGCACATCGACACCGAGAAGGCGGGCCCCGGCTGGACGTCGGCGCCGCTCACCGCCACGGTGCGTGACGGCCGCCTCTACGGACTCGGCGCGGCCGACGACAAAGGCGGCGTGGCCGCCATGGCCGTGGCCGCCGCGATTCTGCAGGGCAATGGGCGTCCGAGCCCGCTCGTGATGAGCCTGCACGGCAAGGGCGGCGGCAGCCGCGGCAGCCTGCCCACCTTCGCCCGGCTGCGCGAGTTCTCGCAGGTGCTCTACGTCCATCCCGCCGAAACCGGGCATGGCTTTGCCGACATCAAGCACGTCGTGCGCGGCGTACTCGACCTGCGGCTCACCGTCACGGGCTGGCGTGGCGGGGCGCGCGAGCTCGGCAGCCCCGACAGTGCCTCGTTCTCCGAGGGCGGCGACGCCCTGCAGGCGGCACTCGCGATGGTCGATGCCTGGCGCGCCGGCGCGCTCAAGGGCGCGGAAGTGAATGTGGGCGAGCTGACGGCCGGCGATCGCGTGGGCTCGGTGCCGGCGCAGGCCCGCGCCCGGGTGCGGGTGCTCTTTGACGACTCACGCACTTTCGGCGAGGTCCTGGCCGACGCCCGGCGGGAATGCGAACGGGTGGCCGCGGCGCGCAGCCGGGGCGACCGGCAAATTGCCGTCACGCTCGAGCGCGACGGCCTGGGCGCCAACTACGCCTCGGTGCCGTGGGACTCGCCGGCGTGCCGCGTGCTCCGCACGTCGATTGAAGACCTCACCGGTCGGGCGCCGACTTCGTACCCGACCCACTTTGCCGGCGACATCCGCTATCCCATCCGACTGGCCGGTGTGCCCGCATTCGGCATGGGCTCATTGGCCGGTGGATTCTACGGGCCGGATGAATGGGTGGACATCGACGACCTCGTGCGGCTGGTGGCCGTCGTGATGGTCTGCGCCGACCGCTGGGCCGCACTCGGCTAGTGTCGCAAAGCCCGCACCCGGTCACGAGGCTGCCGCGCGTGGCGACCGGACCACGTGACGGCCGCGGTCAGCACGCCCACAACTGCGCCAACGCCAGCACCGACAGCCCGGCCACGGCCTTGATCCACAGCGGCAGCCTCGGCGGAGGCTGCTGCCCGTAGCGGGCCGGCGGTTCTTCGGTGACCTCGGTGCGCGGGCTCACCCGCGGCGGCAGGACGCGCGGGGCACCGTCTGGATGGCGCACCGCCCGGACCGTCGGCGGCTCCAACGCCGCCATTGGCGCGTCCACGACCGGTGGCGCGGGCTTCGGCACCGGGCGCCCAGGGACCGTGGCGGCGAACCGATCGAGGTCCCGCAGTTCCTCCGTGCACATGATGCAGAGTGCCAGATGCGCGTCGACCCAGCTGCGGTCGGGCGGAGTCAGCGTGTCGTCGATCGCCCCACGCAGGTGATCGAACGTGAGATGCGGGCTTTCCGGCCGCGTCTCGGGCGCCGCGAGCGCGCGGGCAAAGGCCTCGGCGCCAAACGACGCGTCGGATTCGCGCGCCAGCGCCGCCCGACAGGCCGCGCAGCTCGCCAGGTGGTCGTCGATGCCAACGAGCGTGGAGGGATGCAGGGCGCCGCGCACGTAGGCGCGCACCTGCGACAGCGACAGATGTTCGTTGGCGCTCAACGGACGTTCCTGAGCGACATGCACTTCAGCAGGCGTGAACGGGCGGCGGTGCGGGCGTTGAGCACCTGGATGCCGGTAAGCCCGAGCCGCCGGCCGACCGACCGATCGTCCCAGGGCAGATGCGCCCAGATCGCCGCCGCCTCGTCGGGCTTCATCCCGAGCGCATCGGCCACATCGCGCAGGGGCGTCACACCCGCGCAGTGGAACACCGGCAGCAAGGCGGAGCCGTGCTGGTCGCGAAGGGTGAGCAGCAACGCCGTGCGCATGTGCAGGGGCATCGAGAGCAGTTCCTTCCAGGCGATGTCGAGATACGCGCGCGCAATCGTCAGGTGATCGGGTCCCGAGCCGGCGTCGAGCACCGCCAGATCGGGCTCATCCCCCTCGGGGCTCGCATCGAGACGTGCATCGCCGTCGGCAGCACCGGTGATCTCGAGCAGCAACGTCGCCACCGCGTCGACGTAGAGCGGCGCCCCCGTCTGCTCCTGCACACGGATCAGCGTCGGGGTCAGGGCGGGGCCGTCGGCGGCCGCGTGGGCCTTGCCCCACCAGGACTTGGCGCGGCCCGTCCACGGGAAGGGCGGCTCGAGCGGCACCTGGTCGGTCCAGGCCGGCAGGCCGATGACATGCCGGCCCTTGGCGGTCGTCCAACCCACGATGCCGACGCCACGGGTCGAGAGCAGGCGGATGCGATTGGCCACCCGGGCCGCGGCGGGGCGCGTGCGACGCAAGTAGTCGCGGCACACGTCGGCCGCGCACGCGCGGGAGAATTCCTCGAGGTCGGCGACCGGCACCGTCCGTTCTGCGCGCCGAACCGCGCGCAGCAGCGACACGAGCTTGTCTCGGCACATCGCCGACACGTCGGCGCGATCGGCGGCGGTGAGGTGCGACAGGTAGGTCGTGGTGGCCACGCGCACGGCAGGGTCGACGACGCGCGTGGCGAGCGCCGCAATCCGCTCGTCTGCTCGAACGCCATCGCCGTCGATGAGCGCCTTCAGGCGCGGATCCCATTCGTGCAACAACGCGTCGACAGCCACGACGTGGGAGATTATCACGCGGGCACCGTGCGCTATGCTGACGGCGGTGGAGAACGCGCGCATGTTCACGTCCACGCGACCGTGGTGGGGCGTCGTTGCCGGCGCCCTTGCCGGCGCTGGATTCCTGGTCTGGCTCACCGGCACGCGTCCGCTCGACCCGACCGGGATCGACTGGGTGATGAAGGGCGACTGGGTCCCGCATCACTTCGGGTGGCAGTTCTTCCGCACGGAGCCGTGGCAGTGGCCGCCCGGATCGATTCACGGTTACTACGCGCCGCTCGGCAGCTCGATTGGCCTCACCGATTCGATTCCACTCGCGGCGTTCCTGCTCAAGCCATTCTCGGCGTGGCTGCCGCAGCCGTTCCAGTACCTGGGCCTGTGGCTGCTGCTGTGCTTCGTGCTGCAAGGGGCGCTCGGGGCGCGTCTCGTGTCGCGCTGGAGCCCCTCGCTGGCCATCCAGATCCTCGGCGCCGCGCTGTTCGTGCTCGTGCCGACGCTGCTGGCGCGCGTCGGGCACGCGGCGCTCTGCGCCCACTGGCTCATCCTCTGGGCCCTGCTGCTCGCCTCGCGCCCACCTGCGCGCCGGTTCGTCGCGGCCCAGTGGGCGTGGTTGGGACTAGCGGCCGGCATGACGCAGCCCTATCTCGCAGCCATGGTGCTGCCCGTGCTGCTCGCCGCCACCCTCACGGGGACCGGCGTGCCTGTGGCGACGCGGTCGCGCGGAATGCTTGTGGCCACCGCCGCGACCGTAACCGGCTGGTGGCTGTCGGGTCTGTTCGTGCTGCAGGGTGACGGATCGCTGTCGCGCGGCGGTCTGGGCTACTACTCGATGAACCTCCTGGCACCGGTGTCGCCGTTTGGCTGGTCGCGCTTCCTGCCCGAATGGCCAATCGCCGGCGACGGTCAGGCCTATGAAGGCTTTCAGTATCTGGGCCTCGGTATCCTGCTGCTGATGGGAACAGCAGCGCTACTCGCCTGGCGTGGGCGACGCGACGTCAGATCCGCCTCAGCCTCTGCCGACGGGCCACGGCTCTGGACGCCGGCGATGGTCGGTGTCTGCCTGCTGATGACGGCGTTTGCCATCAGTCCGACCGTTACCTTCGGCAGCCGGGTGGTGGCAGAGATTGGTGGCGCGTGGAGCGCGCCGCTGGCGGCCTTTCGATCCTCGGGGCGGTTCTTCTGGCCGCTCGCCTATCTGGGGCTGACCTGGGCGGTGGCCACCGTGGTCACGAGGCTCCCGCGCAGAGTGGCCGTCGCGACCCTGAGCGCCGCCGTACTCATTCAAGCCGTGGACCTGCACGCCGTGCACCAGGACCGTCGGCGCGCGGCGCGCGACCCAAGTTTCTATACCTGGGCGAATCCGTTTGCGTCGACCCGGTGGGACGCGATCACGGCGCTCTACGCGCATCTAGCGCTCGTGCCGCCGCCGCAGTGCGGCGCGTCGCCCCAGCCGTACGAGCCAGCAGTGTACCTGGCGGCACGGCGCGGCCTGAGTGTGAACGCGGGTGTGCTGGCGCGCGCCGACGAGGGCGCGCGCCAGCGCTACTGTGCCGACTTCGACGCCGAGATCGATGCGGTGGCGCTCAAGGCCGACACCTTGTATATCGTGTCGGAAGCGGCAGCCGGGGTGCTCAGCCGCGCCGGTGGGGATCGCGTGGTGTGCGGCACCGTAGACGCGGTGTGGATCTGCACGACGCAAGACGCACACGCACGGTGGCGAGACGCGGCGCCGCTTGACCAGGTGTCCGGGCGATAGGCCATCGTCGGACTTGCCGGGAACCGCTGCCGCAGTGACGTGCGTCTCACCATCGTGCAGGATGACGCTCGCCCCGCGCTCGAGACGGCGCAGTCGGCCTCACAAGAGACCCGCGAATGCTGACCGAGTGCTACGACTGCGTGGTCGTGGGCGCCGGGCTGTCTGGGTTGGTCGCGGCAGCCCGTCTTCGCGTCGACGGTCTGCGGGTGCTGGTCCTCGACAAGGGCCGTGGCGTGGGCGGACGGCTCGCGACGCGGACGTTCGAGGGTGGACGCTTCGACTACGGCGCGCAGTTCTTCACCGTGCGCACGCCCGAGTTCCAGGCGATCGTCGTTGAACTGACGGCGGCGGGCGTCGTGGCGGAATGGAGCCACGGGTTTCATCTTGCCGATGGCACGATGAAGGACACGGGCGAGCGCCGTTATCGCGGCGTCCGCGGGATGCGTGCGATCGCGACCTACCTGGCTCGAGACTGCGACGTGCGCAGCCAGACCGCCGCGCTGGCCGTCACCCACGACGAAGGCGCCTGGACGGTGCGCCTCGCGGACGGGTCCGCGGTCAGGGGCCGCGGGCTGATTCTGACTCCGCCGGTGCCGCAGTCGCTCGCGCTGCTCGACGCGGGATCGGTTGCGCTGCCGACCGGCACGCGCGAGGACCTGGCGCGGCTGACCTATGAGCCCTGCCTTGCCGTGATGGCCGTGCTCACCGGTCCGAGCGGGCTTGCCGTGCCCGGCGGCGTCTGGTTCCCTGGCGAGCCGGTCGCGTGGCTGGCCGACAACCGCGTCAAGCGGATCAGCCAGGACGACACCGCGGCGGCCTGCATCACGGTTCACGCGGGCCCCGCCTTCAGTCGCGCGCATGCCGACGACAGCCAGACGGGCGCCGCCCTGTTGCTGGCCCACGTGTCGTCCCACCTCGGTTCTCCTGTGGCGCATTCCCAGGCACACCGGTGGAAGTACAGCCAACCGGTATTCCGTTACCATGCAGCGATGTCGAGCGTGTCGGTCCCCGGGCCGCTGGTGTTTGCCGGCGACGCCTTTGGCGCGGGGCGCGTAGAAGGCGCGGCGCTGTCTGGGCTCGGCGCGGCCGCGCACACTTCCCAGCAGGTCAGGAGCACACAGTGAGCATGGATACCTACGCGGCTGCCGCACAGATTGTGATTGCCGTATCGATTGCCATCGTCTGGGTCGGGCGGTTCGACAACATCGTGAAAGAGTTCAAGCAGTACGGGCTGCCCGATGTCGTTCGGAACGTCGTCGGGGCGACCAAGATCTCACTGGCCACGCTGCTCGTGGCTGGCATCTGGTATCCGGCGCTCGTGGCAGGTCCCGCGCTGATCATGGCGTTCCTGATGCTGTGTGCCCAAGGCGCTCATGTGCGGGTGAAGAATCCGTGGCACAAGTTCGTGCCGTCGCTCGCCCTGCTGCTGCTCTCGCTGTTTGTCGCGGGAGTGCACCTGGGCGCGTTCAGCCAGTGAGCGTGCTGTCAATACTGACCGTCTTCTCGGGTGCGACGTTTCTCGGCTACGGCGTGCTGTGCCTGACGTCGCCGTCGATGGAGCGGGAGTTCACACGCTTCGGCCTGGCG
>JANMDX010000118.1:0-2717 GCA_031376505.1 Acidobacteriota bacterium | reverse complement strand
GAGCCGGTCGAGCCGGCGGCCGATCACCAGGCGCACACCTTCGGGTACCTCGATGGTGTCCACGCGGAGGTCGGCCTTCCAGGCGCCGCCTTCGTCGAACAGTTTCCCTTCCTCGGACAGGTGCTGGTAGACCTCTTCGACAAAGAAGGGATTGCCTTCGGTCTCGCGGAACACCGCATGCGTCAACCCGGACGGCGGCGTCGACCCGCTCATCTTCGACAGCAGCTCGTGCACGGCCGACTCGCTCAGTCGCCGGAGCGTGATCCGCGTGGCCAGGCGCTGACGCAGCAGCGATTCGAGCGTCTTGGCGAATGGCCGCTTCACGTCGAGTTCCACGTCGCGGTAGGTACCGACCATGAGCACGCGCATGGTGGCCAGGTGCGGCGCCAGATGCTGCAGCAGCTGGAGCGTCGAGTCGTCGGCCCAGTGCAGGTCGTCGAGCAGAAAGACGCACGGCGACTTCTGCGTCGCGCGCCGTACGTACTCCAGGAAGGCCCCGAAGATCAGCCGGCGCTGCTGGTCCGCGGGCACTTCGCCGAGCGGCGGAATGTCGCCGTAGGTGCGGCGCAGGCTCGGCACAATCGCCGCGATCTCGGGGGCTACCTCGCCCATGGCGGCGCGCGCCGCCTGCGGCACCAGGTGCACGGACTGCTCGATCATCTCGACGAACGGCACATAAGGAGCGGCGCCTTCCATCTCGTAGCAGTGGCCCGTCAGGCCCAAACAGCCACGCTGCCGCGCCGTGGCCAGTAGCTCGCGCGCCAGACGCGTCTTGCCCACGCCGGGTTCACCGCCCACGAGCACCAGACCACCCTGGCCAGTGAGCATCTGGTCGAGCAGCCGCGCCAGCTCGGTGGCCTCGGCGTCGCGCCCACGAAGGGCGTGCGCTCGGCCGGGGCGGCGGGCGCGGTGGTGGTCATGCGTGACGACGACCACGCGTTGGCCTTGAGCGCGTCGAGGTCGTCAAGCAGTGCCGCGGTGGTCTGATGGCGTTCGGCACAGGCCTTCGAGAGCAGCCGGTGGATGACTGCGCCGAAGCCCGCGGGTTCGTCGAGGTCGCGCGAGCCCGGGGTGGGCGGGTCACGCAGGATTGCCGACATCGTGTCACTCGGGTCGTCGCGCAGAAACGGATGCCGGCCGGTGGCGAGCTCGTGCAGGATGACGCCGAGCGAAAAGAGATCCGAGCGCGGGTCGAGCGCGGCGCCCAGGATCTGCTCTGGCGACATGTAGGCCGGCGTGCCGAGGCGCGTCCCGGCGTCGGTGAGCGCCACGCGCGCGTCGGTCGAGGCGACGCCGTCGTGCGTCTGGGTGTCGGGTTCGCTGGCCGCGCCCACGCCCGACGAGTTGGGACGCGCGACCACCTGCTTGGCCAGCCCGAAATCCATCACCTTCACGTGGCCCTGCGGCGTCAGCATCACATTGGCGGGCTTCAGATCGCGATGTACGAGGCCTCGCCGATGGGCGGCGTCGAGCGCCTGGGCCAGCTCGTGTGCGATGTCGAGCACCTGGCGCACGGGCAGTAGGGCACTGCGAGCGGCGACGTGCAGCGTGTCGCCTTCCACGTACTCCATCACGATGAACACGCGGCCGTCGGCGTCGCCGATTTCGTACACCTTGCAGATGTAGGGGTGATCGAGCCCGGCCGCGGCCAGCGCCTCGCGGCGCAGCCGCTCGCGGGCCACGGCATCGCCCTCGACCGAGGCGGGCAGCATCTTCACGGCCACCCGGCGCTCGAGCCGTGTGTCTTCGGCGAGGAACACTTCGCCCATGCCGCCGGCGCCGAGGGGCGAGAGAATGCGATAGCGGCCGGCGAGGAGATCCGAAGACATGGAGGTGGGGAGTCTATCGTGCATCACGGTGTTCCGCGCGACTCCACGGCCTCGGCGGGCGCAGCGCCACGAGCGTCGCCCCCCGACGGCACCGTCAGCCGTGCTTCTCGAGCATCGCCAGATCGAGAAGATCCTGGGGTCGCGCCACGGCAGCCTTGTTCTGCATCAACTCCGCCCGGCCGATGACCCAGATCGACTGGTCGCCAAAAGTGCTCGAGAGCCGGTTGGGCCACGCCGCTTCGAACGTGACGCCGTCGATGTGGGTGGTGATGTCGATGCGGTTGGGCGCCACGCCGATCTGGAGCACGGCGCCCGGCATCGAAGTCGCTTTGCGTCACGCCGGCTAGCGGCGCGCCGAAGGTGTGGGCTCTGCGTAGAACGCCACCGCATGGGCTCCCACGACGAGGTAGCTAGCCTGGGCGTCGTTCAATGCGGCAAACAGATCTCTGAAGTCGGGGTTCACCATCGGTCACGCCCCTCCAGGCCCCCGCTTCAACCACCATGTCCCACATCAGCTCGACACGGCGGTGCGAAGGAATGGACCGCCAGAACTCACGGTCGAAACTCCCGTCGTCTGGTTCGCGCAGTAGGCGCGCGCTGCCGGCCATTCGCGCGTCGCGGCGACTCATGGTTACCTGGGCATTGTACCCAGAACTCGGTCAGGCCAGCTCGAACGCGTGCGCCGCGCGCAGCACCGTCGCGTCTTCCCCGAAGCGTCCGACCAGCATCATGCCGACCGGCAAGCCATCGATCGTGCCGCACGGCACCGAGATGGCCGGGTGACCGGAGTTGTCGAACTGGCCCGTGTTGGTGGCGTTGTTGCCGAGGTAGCCCGCGGCATCGAGTTGCCCCTGCGGATCGTCGGCGGCGGGAATGCGTGGTGGCCGC
>JANMDX010000110.1:0-51707 GCA_031376505.1 Acidobacteriota bacterium | reverse complement strand
AAGATGCCGCTGGCGTTGAAAAGCAGTTGAAACGCCTCGGCATGGCCGACACCGACCAGGCTGAGCGCCGCGATGCCAAACGAGCTGGCGCCCACGAGCAGGATCGAATTCACCGGCGTCTTGTAGGTGGCATGCAGGCGGCTGAACCACGCGGGCAGCATGTGGTCCCAGCCGGCCACCATCGGCAGGCGCGTCACCGCCGTAAAGGCCACGCTGGCCTGCCCGACGCGCATGGCTAGCGTCATCAGGATCGCCAGCGTGACCAGCGGCGTGGCGATACCGAACGGGCCGTAGCCAACGCGCAGTACCTGCGCGATTGGTCCGATGAGATCGATGTCGTCGTGCGGCACGAAGGCCACGACGGCGCTCGTGCCGAGCACGAAGATCAACGCAATGACCGGCGCCGCGATGAACACCGAGCGCGTCACCGATCGCACCGGCGCCTTCGTCTCGCCGGCAAGAATCGCCATGTATTCGAATCCGCCCAAGGCGCCGAAGCCCATCTTCCCGAGAATGTTCAGGTTGTAGAGCGACAGCTCAGGCATTTCGATGCGAAACGGATGGTAGTTGGTGAGGGTGCCGGTCGCCAGGCCAATGAGCGGCAGGATCACAATCGCGCTGAAGATCGTGATCATGAAGATGCCGCCGGTGTTGTGCACCCACTTGCCGACCGACAGCCCGAGCGTCGAGGTCACGACCATCAGGCCGAGAATGGCAGCCGAAGCCAGGGTCACAAACCAGCCACTGCTGGTCATCCACGCGGCGCTGGGTCCGAGGGCGTACGAAAGGTACGTGGCGCACTGCAGCCCGATCTCCGACGTGAACACGATCACGTAGAGCCACAGATTCCACGCCAGCAGGAAGACGACGTTCTGGTTGAAGCCGAGCTTCGCCCATTGGTAGAGCCCGCCCTCGAGCGGCATCAGCCGGTTCAGATAAATCACGACGGCCGTCGAGGGCAGATAGAACAGCACCAGCGCGAGCAGCCAGAACACGACGTGCGCGGTGCCAAGTTTGCCGGCCACGCCGATCCATGTCAGCCCGACGATGAAGAGGATCTGCGTCAGCGCAAGATCGCGCACGCCCAGCTCCTTCTTCAGCGACGCGCTGTGTGCTTCGATGTCGTCGCGGTCGGCGGTCACGGGCGCGCCTCGCCAAGAATGGTCCAGTAGCGCGCCCAGGCCTCGAGCCCTTCGTGCAGTCGATGAACGCGGAAGAACTCGTTCGGTGCGTGGAAGTCTTCGTCGGCGGTGGAGAACGAGAAGAAGACGGTGTCGAGTCCCATGTGCCGCTGGAACAGCTCCGAGATCGGCACCGTGCCGCCCATGCGCACGACGAGTGGGCGCACGCCGTAGGTGGCGTGCAGGGCAGCGTCTGCGGCCTGCAACGCGAAGTGGTCACCACTGATGTGCGCGGCGCGCGACCCGTGATCGGCGACCGCCACCGACAGCCGCGTGCCCGGAGGCACGTGGGCCTCGAGATGCGTCGTCACCCGCGCCGCGACCACCTCAGGATCCTGATCGGGCACCAGGCGGCACGTGATCTTCGAATGGGCCTCGCAGGGAATCACCGTCTTCTGCCCGGGGCCCTGATAGCCGCCCCACATGCCGTTGACCTCGAGGGTCGGGCGCGTCCACTGGCGCTCGAGCGTGGTGTAGCCGGGTTCGCCGAAGGCCGCCGGAGCGCCCACTTGCGCCAGATACACCCGCTCGTCGTAGGGCAACGCACCGATGGCCTCGCGTTCGGCCGGCGTCAGTTCCAGCACCTCGTCGTAGAAGCCAGCCACGGCTACGCGGCCGTCGGGATCGTGTAGCGAGGCAATGAGCCGCGCTAGCGCATGGAGTGGATTCGCCACGCCGCCGCCATGACGGCCTGAATGCAGATCCTTCGCGGCCGCCGTGAGGGTGAGCGCCAGCCCGCAGAGCCCGCGGCTGGCCACCGTCAGCGACGGCTCGTCGATGCGCCACATCGCGCCATCGGCCGACACCACGACGTCTGCGGCGAGCAGGTCCTTGTGAGCCGCGACGAACGCGTCAAGGTGGCGGCTGCCGACTTCCTCTTCGCCCTCGAACAGGAACTTCACGTTCACCGGCAGGCATCCCTGATTGGCGAAGAACGCCTCCGCCACGGCAATCGGAATCAGCATCGGTCCTTTGTCGTCAGACACACCGCGCGCGTAGAGCCGGCCGTCTCGCAGGGTCGGGGTGAACGGCGGACTGTGCCACTTGTCAAGCGGATCTGGTGGCTGCACGTCGTAGTGCCCGTAGACCAGGATCGTGCGCGCGCCCGGCGCCCCACGCCACTCGGCGTACACGACCGGATGGCCGCCGGTGGGCATGACGCGTACCGTGAACGGCCCGGCCGCGGTCACCTGCGCTGCTACCCACTGCGCCGCGCGACCGATGTCCGCCGCATGTGCAGGGTCGGTGCTGACGCTCGGAATCGCTGCAAACGCGACGAGCCGGTCGAGGATCCGATCGCCGCTCTCGCGCAGGTGCGCCAGCACACGCTCGTCGAGCATCACTTGCCTCCGTCGATCGAGATCACCTGACCGGTGATCCAGCCAGCGTACTCGGAAGCGAAGAACAACACGCCGTGTGCGATGCCCTCGGGTGTCCCCAGGCGCTTCAAGGCAATGCGGTCAACGAGCGCCCGTTGCCCCTCCTCGCCGTACGAATCCCACTGGCGCTCGGTCATGGGGTTGGAACGCACGAATCCCGGGGCGATGTTGTTCACCGTGATGCCCCACGGACCAAGCTCGTGGGCGAGTTGGCGCGTGAGCCCGATCTGGGCCGCCTTGGCCGACGCGTAGGCCTGTATGCCGGTCAGGCTGATGCCCAGGCCGGCGCCGCTCGAGATGTTCACGATTCGCCCGGAGCGCGCGGCCTTCATGCCCGGCGCCACGGCCTGCGCGCAGTAGAACGCCCCCGTGACATTGACGTCAAAGACCGCGCGCCATTCTTCGGGCGTGACCTGTTCAAGGGGCCGCCCGACTTGACCGAGCACGCCGCCGGCGTTGTTCACCAGGATGTCGACCCGGCCCGATCGAGCCGTCGCCGTTGCCACACAGGCCTCCACGGCCTGGCGATCGCGCACGTCCACGACCGCGGCGCGACAGATGCCACCGGCCTCGCGGCAGCACGTCTCGGTCTCGCCAACTTCGTCGGCAAGCACGTCGCACGCCCACACGTGCGCGCCACGCGCCGCCAATGCGAGGCTGATGGCGCGACCAAAGCCGTGGGCGGCGCCGGTCACGAACGCGGTCTTGCCGGAGAAGTCGACAGTCATGCGTGGCCCGTCGCGGAAAGCAGAGCGGCGAGGGCATCGAGGCTGTCGAAGGACTGCGCCCGGTCGCCGTGCTCAATCTCGTGGATGAGGGTGACGAGCCGGGCCGTCAGCGGCGTGGCCACCCCGGCCTCGGCCCCGAGCGTGACGACCATGCCGAGCTGCGCGTCCACTTCCGTGGGGCGTTTGCGCACCGCCAAGTCGCGCCAGATGCCACTGTGCGATTTGGCGGAACGGCGATTGTGGGCCACGAGTGCCTCGAGTGATTGCGCCGCCGCGCCCGCTGGCGCCGTCGCAAGGTAGGCCGCAGGGTCGAAGCCGTCGAAGGCTTCCGGCTGCACCCGCCGGGCCGTAGCCACGGCGAGAATCTCACGCGCCAGAGCCACGTAGAGCGACTGATACTGGGGCATCGCGAGGGAGTCGACGATCGAGGCATTGGTGAGCGCGGTCGCAAAGAGCATCGCGCCGTAGGCTTCCTTGCCCCACAGATATCCCCAGATGTTGGGCGTGACGACCGCCCGCGGATCGAACTGGCTCCAGGCCTCGCGGAGCGCGGACACGCGCGGGGTGATCTGGCCATCGATCTCGCCCACGACGACCGCGCCATGACCGCCGTAGTGAATCACTCCGGGCTCGAGGTAATCGGCGCCGAAGTTCACAAATGCCCCGACCGTGCGCGCGGGGCCCACGACCGCCGCGATCGCGAGTTCGTTCAGGCCGTTCTGTGCCGACACGACGTAACCATTCGCCCCAAGATGTGGAACGAGGGCGTTCACGGCCGTCTCGGTGTGGTGCGCCTTGGTGGCGAGCACTACCTCATCCCAGGTGCCGGTCAGTGTCTGCGGTGTGAAGGCGGGCACGCGTACCGTGAACTCGTCGATCGGCCCTGAAATGCGAAGGCCGTCTCGCCTCACGGCGTCGACGTGTTCGGCCACGCTGTCCACCAGCGTCACGTCGGCACCGGCGCGCGCCAGGTACGCGCCCAGCGTGCCGCCAATTGCCCCGGCGCCCCAAATAAGACTCCGCCGGGCCGGCCGGGTAGTCACGACGCGTCGCCCCAGCTCCCTGCAAGCAGTGCACGCGTCTCGTCCACCGCCACCTGCCACAGTGCGAGCATCTCGTCGTCGGGACGCTGGTACCGCCCGCCGAAGTTCCCGTCGCCGAGATACTGCCGCAGCGCCACGGGATCCAGAGTTCGCACGCGCGCCATGTCCACCAAGGCGCGCGGCGTACCGGGCATCACGATTCCCGGCAAGCGCGTCCACGGGAAGTTCTCCATCCACGATCCGTGCGAGGCCACCGGGTCGATGGCCTGCACCTTGGCCCACGTGCGGGGCGCGTTCCACCAGTTGTGGAACAGCACGCGGCAGCCTGGGTGATCGGCCGCCCACTCGACCGCGAATTGCTGCACGGCGTTGTTGCCGCCGTGGCCGTTGACGATCAGGATGCGACGAAATCCACTATGGGCCAGGCCGTCGAGTATGTCGCCCACGAGTCGCAGGTGCGTCTCGACGCGAATTGAAATCGACCCTGGAAACTCCCGGAAGTACGGCGTGACGCCGTACGGCACGACCGGGAAGACGGGGATCCCTAAGGGCTCGGCCGCGTCGGCCGCGACTCGCTCGGGCAGGATGCAATCGACGGTGAGCCGAAGATGGCTGTGCTGTTCGGTGCTGCCCAGTGGCAACACGGCCCGGTCGTCGCCGCGCAAGTACTCTTCCACCTGCCGCCAGTTCATGTCGCTGATGCGCACGTCGGTCTCCAGTCAGGGCCAGCGCGTCGTCCGCGCCCGTCAGTCGGGGCGCGGCTCATTCTAGTGCCAGCGCACCGACTCCTAGCGCCGGCCGCGTGCCACGAACTCGGCGAGGCGGCCGAGCGCGTCGTCCCACTGGGCCGAGATCTGCGCCAGCAGCCGCCTGACGTCAGCCAACTGACTGGGATCGACGCGCCAGTGCTGCTCGCGGCCGCGCCGCTCGCTCCGGGCCAGGCCCGCGTCGGCGAGCACGGCCAGGTGCTTGGTCACGGCTTGTCGCGTCAGCGGCGTCGTTGCCGCCAGACGCGAGATCGAGAGTGGACCGTCGCGGCATAGGCGCGACATCAGGGCCAGGCGGGTCTCGTCGCCGAGCGCGGTGAAGATCGGTGCGGCGGCCGCCAGGCTCGCGGCCTCGGCTCGGGCGCGCCCGCGGTGGGTCGTGGCCATGGCGCCGCTATTTGGGTCGCGCGAGAAACTTGCCGACGAGCACCAGCTGGTGCGTCCAGCCGCCGTCGTTGGCCGAGAAAGCCGCCGCTCGTCGCTCGAGCGGAATTGCGTCGAATCCCGACTCCGTGACCGTGAGCCGTGTGCCCTCAGGCACCGGGGTCAGCACGAACTCGACCAGCGTCGTCGGTTCGTCGCTGTAGTCTCGCGGCTCGACAGCATAGGGGTGCAAGCGAAAGGCCAGGCGCCGGCGCGGTTCAACCGCCTCGATCTGCAGCACGAACAGCATGCCGTCGTGCGGAGCCTGCAGCGCTGCCACGACGGGATCGACCTGCGTGGGGCGGATGCGTCCCGTCAGGCGCGCGCCCTCGCGGAACGGAGCGTCGAACTCGGCGCCGAACCACGCGCCAAAGCTCGCGGCATCGCTCACGGCGCTCCACACACGATCGAGCGGCGCGTGCAGCACCGTGGTCTTGACGATGCGGTCGGTCTCGGAAGTCATAAGCAACCTTTCAGTTGCTCGACACTCTAGTCCACAGCTGCCCAGACACGCAACCATGTTATTGCGCATCGACGCGCTCGCACGAATGCCGGGGTCGGTCGCGGGTTGGCAATCCGGTTCCGTGAGATAGTCTGCACGTGCCCGACCTCAAGCGCGATGAGGCCTCGCTCGGACCCCGCGTGGCGCTGATGGGCATTGCTGCCAGCGCGGTCCTGGCGGCTCTCAACATCACGGTGGGTCTCACGACGCACTCGACGTCGGTGTGGGCCACCGGCATCGAGTTCGCCGGCGACGTGCTCGCGTCGAGCGTCGTGTTCCTCGGCCTGGTCGCGGCCTCCAAGCCCGCCGACGACGACCACCCATACGGGCATGGCCGGGCCGAGACTTTGGCGGCATTCGTGGTGGGCCTCGTGTTGAGCGCCGGTGGACTCGGAATCTGCTGGAACTCGCTCCAGGAACTGGGCGCCGCGCACCCGCCGCCGGCGCCGCTGGCGTTTGTGGTGCTCATGGTCGCCATCGCCGTGCGGATCGGCATGTCGAGTCTGAAGTTCCGTGTGGGGCGGCGCCAGCGAAGCGCCGCGCTGCTCGCCGATGCGTGGAACGATGCCGTCGACATTCTCGCCGCCACGGTTGCGCTGGGCGCCGTGACTCTGGCTCGCTTCGACGCCGCGCGCTTTGCCGCGGCCGACCACTACGGCGGCTTCGCCGTGGGCCTCGTCGTCGTGGCGACCGGCGGACGCGTGCTGCGCGACGCGGCGCTCGAACTCATGGACACCATGCCCGACGGCGCGATGATGACGAGCCTCAGAACCACCGTGGGCGACGTGCCCGGCGTGATGGGCGTCGACAAAGCCTACGCGCGTAAGACGGGCTTGCGCTACCACGTCGACCTGCACGTCGAGGTCGACCCGACGCTTTCGGTCGCCGCCGCGCATGCCATTGGCGGCCACGTGCGCCGGCGGGTCCGCGACGCGCTGCCGTGGGTGGACGACGTGCTCGTGCACGTAGAGCCGTCGTCGGCGACGGCCGGCGATCCCTGGCCCTAGATGACGCCGAGGTCCCGGCCGACCTGCGCCATCCGGTCGAGGGCAAACTGCAGGTCTTCCCGCGTGTGGGTGGCCGACATGATCGTGCGCAGCCGCGCCTGATCCTTGGCCACCGTCGGGAAGCCGATGCTCTGGGCAAACACGCCCAGCGCAAACAGCTTGTCGGACATCGTGGCGGCCAGCGACGCTTCGCCGACGATCACCGGCGTGATCGGGCTTTCGCTCTTGCCGGTATTGAAGCCCAGCGCGTCGAGACCTGCTTTGAAGAAGCGGGTGTTGTCCCAGAGTTGCTGCATCCACTGCGGTTCCGTCTCGAGCACGTCGAGGGCGGCGATGCAGGCGGCGGTTACGGCCGGTGGGTGGGATGTCGAGAACAGGAACGGACGTGCCCGGTGGTGCAGGAAGTCGATGAGCGCGCGCGTGCCGGCCACGTAGCCACCCAACACGCCGATCGCCTTCGAGAGCGTGCCCACCTGGATGTCGACGCGCCCGTGGCAGCCGAAGTGATCGACCGTGCCCCGGCCCTGACGGCCGAACACGCCACTGGCGTGCGCATCGTCGACCATCATGATGCAACCGAACTCATCGGCCAGATCGCAGAGCGCCGGCACGGGGCCCAGGTCGCCGTCCATCGAGAACACACCGTCAGTGATGAGCAGCTTGCGCTGCGCGGCAGGCAGTCCTTCGAGGATCGTGCGCGCGGCGGCCACGTCTTTGTGCGGAAACACTTTGATGGGCGCCCGGCTCAACCGGCAGCCGTCGATGATGCTCGCGTGGTTGAGCGCGTCCGAGATGATGACGTCGTCTTTTGAGAGCACAGCCGACACGGTGCCGGCATTGGCCGCGAACCCGCTCTGGAACACCACTACGGCTTCCACGTTCTTGAACACCGCGAGCCGGCGTTCGAGTTCCACATGCATGGCCATGGTGCCCGAGATGGTGCGCACGGCCCCGGATCCCACGCCGAAGTCGCGAATCGCGTCGAGCGCCGCCTGCCGCAGCTTCGGGTGCGTGGTGAGGCCCAGGTAGTTGTTCGACGACAGGTTCACGACCGACGTGTGATCGTAGGTGGCGTGCGACAGCGCCTCGCCTTCGAGCACGCGCAGCGAGCGGTACAGCCCCTGCGCCTTCAGGGCGTCGAGTTCGGCGTTGAGGAATCCAAGTGGGTCGACCCGGGACGGCATGAGTCCGATTATAGAGGCGACCTTGCCTGAGACGGCTCCTCCCGCGTACGCTGCGGGAGCCGGCATGAAATTCGCAGACTTTCACGAGGGTCAGGTCATCACGGCTGGACCGGTTGCGGTGACCGAATCAGCTATTGTCGCCTTTGCCACGGCCCATGATCCGCAGTGGTTTCACGTGGACCTCGAGGCGGCCGGAGAGGGCAGGTTCGGCGGCGTCATCGCCAGTGGCTGGCATACGTGCGCCATCGCCATGCGTCTGGTCGTCGACGTCGCCCTGCACGGCTCAGAGGCGTTCGCCTCACCCGGCATCGCCTACATCAAGTGGCCCCACCCGGTGCGGCCACTGGACCAGCTGTCGCTGCGCGTTGATGTCATCGAGGCGGTCCGCAGCCGCCGTCGCGACAGTGTTGGCAAGCTACGCTGGCGCTGGCGGCTGAGCAACCAGCACGGCCAGGAGGTGCTCGACCTCGAGGCCACCACTTTGTTCGATCTCGAGCCCGTCGGCACGACCTGACCAACACGACGGCCCGGACTGCCGGTCCACCGCCGTGGCTACGCCGGTGGCACGACTGCGGTGGCTTCGATCTCGACCTTGGCGCGCGCCTCGACCAGGGCCGAGACCTGCACGGCGCTCATGGCGATGTCGTAGTCGCCAATCACCTCGCGAAATACCGCGCCCACCTCGTGTCGTCGGGCCAGGTACTCCTGGCGATCGATGACATACCACGTCAATCGCACCAGGTGACGGGGTTCGGCGTCGCCGGCGGCCAGGACGGCAACGATGTTCTGCAACGCCCGGCGCACTTGCGCGACGAAGTCGTCGGACGCGATCTCGCCACGGGCGTTCGCACCGATCTGGCCGGCGACGCTCACGATGACGCCGCTGGCGGCAACCCCGTTGGCGTAGCCGCGCGGCCGTGGCCAGCCATCCGGGAGCAGAGCTCGCTTGGTCATGGGGCACCGCCTCCAGTGGCGGCCGTGCGCAGCTGGAAGCGCTGCAGCTTGCCGGTCGTGGTGCGCGGCAGATGGTCGACAAACACGATCCGCCGTGGATATTTGTACGGCGCGATCGTGTCCTTCACATGTCGCTGAAGCTCGGTTGCGAGCCCGTCGCATGGCGTCACCCCTGGCGCCACGACGACAAACGCAGCCACGACCTGGCCGCGCAGCTCGTCGGGCAGGCCGACCACGCCGCAGTCGGCCACGGCGGCATGGCGAAGGAGCACGGCCTCAACTTCGGGACCGGCGACGTTGTAGCCGCCGGTCACGATCAGGTCGTCGGTACGGCCCTGGTGAAAGAAGTAGCCGTCGGCATCCATCACGTAGGCATCGCCCGGATAGTTCCAGCCGCCGCGCACGTAGTCGCGTTGCCGGGGGTCATCGAGGTACCGACACCCGGTCGGCCCCTTCACCGCGAGCTGCCCGACCTGTCCAGGCGGCACGGGCTGCAGCGCGTCGTCGACCACCTGCGCGTCGTATCCCGGCACGACCCGGCCAGTGGCGCCAGGTCGCGCATCGCCTTCAGTGTGCGAGATGAAAATATGGAACAGCTCGGTGGCGCCGATGCCGTCGATAATCTCGATGCCGGTCGCCTTGCGCCACTCGAGACGAGTGGCTGCGGGCAGCGCTTCGCCGGCCGACACGCACTTGCGCAGCCCGAGACCACGGAGAGCCTCGCCGCGCTGCTGAAGCATCGCCCGGTAGGCCGTGGGCGCCGTCACGGTGATCGTGGCCTGGAACTCAGCGACCACATCCGGCAGCACGTCCGGCGTGGCCTTCTCGACCAGAATCGTCGAGGCACCGATATGCAGGGGGAAGAGCAGCAGCCCACCCAGGCCGAAGGTGAACGCCAGCGGCGGGCTGCCCACGAACCGGTCGTCGCACGTGGCCTTCAGAATGTGCGGGGGCCAGCACAGACACGCGGCCAGCACGTCGCGATGGAAGTGCACCGTGGCTTTCGGCACGCCCGTCGTGCCCGACGTGAATGCAATGACCACTGGGTCGTCGGTGGCGGTCGCCACCGCGGCGTGCTCGGCGGGAGCGTGCGCGAGACCGGCTCCGAGATCGTCGTCTCCATCACCGTTGATGGTCGTGATTGACCGAAGGGTTGGCGCGTCACCTTGGGCGCGGGTCAGTTCGCCGAGAACGCGCGCGTCGCAGATCGCGTGGGACACCGCCGCCCGCCGCACGATCGTAGCGAGTTCGGCCGCCCGGAGCATGGGCATGGCCGCGACGACGACCCCGCCCGCCTTGACGATGCCGAACCAGCACGCGGCGAGCATGGGCGTGTTCGGCCCGACCAGCAGCACCCGGTTACCAGGCACGACGCCCAGGTCGTGCGAGAGCACATACGCGATCTGATTCGAACAGACGCGCAGCGCGTCGTAGGTCCAGCGCACGCCGCGTCCCAGGAGAGCGACTCGACCGCCCAGACCCTCGTCGATTCGTCGGTCGAGCACTTCCACCGCGCAGTTGCACGGCTCCGAAAACCGCAGTGCCGGCAGATCGAAGACGAGCTCTGGCCACTCGTCGGCCGGCGGCAGACGATCGCGCACGAACGTGTCGAGGTGTGCGGTCATGACGCGGGACCCTCGGTATCCTTGACGAGCGCGCGGCCGATGATGAGCTGCTGGACTTCGGAGGCGCCTTCGTAGATGCGCAGCGCGCGGACTTCGCGATACAGCGCCTCAACGGGTGTGCCCGTGCGGACGCCCGCGCCGCCGAAGAGTTGGACGGCGGCGTCGACGACGCGCTGGGCGCCCTCGGTGGCAGCGCGCTTGGCCATGGCGGCCTCGACCGTCACCGAGTGGCCCTGATCACGCCGCCACGCCGCGCGATACGTGAGGAGGGCCGACGCGTCCACGGTGGTGGCCATCTCCGCCAGCGACGCCTGCGCCAGCGGCAGGTCGCCGAGGCGCGCGCCGAAGAGCTGCCGGCGTTTGGCCCGCTCGACCGCTTCGGCCAGGGCTCGCCGCGCAAATCCAACGGCTGCCGCGGCCACCGACGTGCGAAACACGTCGAGCGTCCGCATGGCCAACCTGAAGCCGCGATCGGGCGCACCGACGAGGTCGCGCTTGGGCACGCGGCAGGCGGTGAGGCACAGGCGCCCCAGGGGATGAGGGGCCATGGTCGAGATGCGCTCGACGACCGCGAGGCCTGGATTGTCCGCCTCCACAAGGAATGCGCCAATGCCATCAGAACGCCGGGCTCGCTCGGCCGTGCGCGCGAAGACCACGTAGACGTCGGCGATGCCGGCATTGCTGATCCACGTCTTCTCGCCGTCGAGTACCCAGTGGCTGCCGTCGTCCACGGCTCGGCACGCCAGTGCCGCGACGTCCGACCCCGCCTCTGCCTCCGACAACGCAAACGCCGGGATGGCGCGGCCGGTGGCCACGAGCGGCAGCCATCGCGCCCGCTGCTCGGGCGTGCCGTCGAGCGAGACTGCGCCCATGCCAAGGCCCTGCATCGCGAAGGCGAAGTCGGCGAGTGCGTGGCGGCCCGCCAGCACCTCGCGCGCCAGGCAGATTGTGCGGGTGTCGATGTCGTCCGCGTGTCCGCCGTGGGCCGTGCCGGCCACGGCATGACGCAGCCAGCCCGCTTCGCCCAGCGCAGCCACCAGCGCGCGGCATTCGGCGTCGACGTCGCCCTCACGGCACGCGGCCGCCAGACTACGGTCGGCCCACTCGGCCAGGGCGATCGCGAACTGCCGGTGGTGCGGCTCGAAGAACGGCCACTGCAGGTGGTCGTCGAGGCCGTGGCTGGGCACGCTCATGATCCCTCGAACGTCGGCGTCCCTTTGGCCTGGAACGCCGTGTACGCCCTCTGGAAGTCGCCCGTCATCATGCACAGGGCCTGGGCCTGCGCCTCGGCATCGATGGCACTGCCGAGGTCCATGGCCCATTCCTGGTGCAGCATGCGTTTGGTCATGGCGTGGGCAAAGGCCGGACCGCGCGCAATCGACGTCGCGAGTTCGGCTGCCGCCGGGACCAGCATGTCCGGCGAGACCAGCCGCGCCAGGAAGCCCGCGGCGAGGGCCTCGGCACCGTCGATCGCCCGACCGGTGTAGAGCAGGTCGCTCGCCCGGCCGTGGCCGATGATGCGCGGCAAGAGCGCGCACGCGCCCATGTCACATCCAGCCAGCCCTACACGTGTGAAGAGAAATGCGATGCGACAGCGCGGCGTTCCGAGCCGAAGGTCGGAGGCCATGGCCAGAATCGCGCCTGCACCCGCGCACGTGCCGTCGATGGCTGCGACGATGGGCTGAGGGCACTCACGCATGGCCTTCACCAGGTCGCCCGACATGCGCGTGAAGTCGACCAGCTCGGTGACCGGCATTCGCGTCAGCGGCCCGATGATGTCGTGCACGTCGCCGCCGGAGCAGAAGTGCTCGTCCGCGCCTCGCAGCAGCACCGCGCGCACATCGCTTGCGTGCGCGAGGTCACGAAACAGATCGCGTAGCTCGGCGTAAGACTCAAACGTCAGCGCGTTGCGCCGGGCCGGCCGATTGAGTGTGAGCGTGCCAACGCCGGCGGTGTCGACCTCCCACGTCACATGGGCCATCGCCCGCCCGGCCTGGGGACGTCGGGTCGCGGCGCCGAGGCGCGCGTCGGTGCTCGGAGTCATCATCGAACCTCTCGTGGGTAGCGGGGACGTGCGACCGTGGCGCGTCCGCCTCTCGAGCGGCGTCCAGCCGCGGGGGCCATGGCCGTCAAGTGCTGCTCGAGCGCGCCGAGCAAGACATGGGCCTCACGGCGCTGCCTGGTCGACCATCCGTCGAACAACTCGATCACCCATTGCTCGTGGCCGGCGGCCATCTTGCGAAACGCGCGTACGCCGGCGTCGGTCAATCGCACCGATGTGCGGCGACCATCGGTGGGATGTGGCCGCCGGGCCACCAGGCGCTCGGCCTCCAGGCGGTCGGTGACGCCCGTCACGTTGCCACCCGTGACCATGAGCAGGTGCGACAGCTCGCGCATCGTCAGTCCACCTGGATGGCGTTCAAGCTGCGCCATCAGATCGAACTGTGGCAGGGTCACATGGAATTGCCGCAGCAGCCGCGACCGCAACGCCTGCTGAATGCGCTGCGAGCACGACAGCCACCGCAGCCACACCCGCAGGGCCTCGTGGTCGTTGTCGACCACGCGGGATTCCAGGTCGGCGACACGGCGCACCGAGGTCACATCAATTCTCCGCCCGCGACGACGAGTGCCTGACCTGTGATGGCGGACGCCTCCGGGCCGATCAGGTAGCGCACCGCGCTCGCCACTTCCTCGGGCTGGACGAGACGGCCCTGGGGATTGGCCGCAACCAGCGCGCCGCGCGTGTCGTCGGCACTGCGGCCCGTCTTGCTCACGATCTGCTGCACGGCGCGGTCGACCATCGCCGTATCGGTATACCCCGGGCAGACGGCGTTCACGGTCACGCCGCTAACGGCCACCTCCACCGCCGTCGCGCGCGTGAGTCCCAGCAGCGCGTGCTTGGCGGCGACGTAGGCCGCCACGTACGGGTAGCCCCTGAGCGCGGCCGTGCTCGCCACATTGACGATGCGTCCCGTGCCTGCCGCGCGCATGGCCGGCAGCACCTGCTGCTGGCAGAGGAACGCCCCGGTCACATTCACGTCGAGCATGCGGCGCCACAGCTCGAGCGAGGTCTTGGCCAAGGGTGCCGATTCCGCCGCGCCGGCGTTGTTCACCAGCACGGCAATGGGACCGCGTGCGATCGCCGCGGAAAACGCGGTGGCCACGCTGCCCGCGTCCGTCACGTCGCACACCTCGACCGCCACCCCGGCACCGAGCGCCCGAGCGGCGTCGTCGAGCCGCGCGCGAGTGCGGCCCATGATGGTCACGCGCAGACCGGCGTCACGAAGCGCTCGCGCGATGGCGAGACCGATCCCGCTCCCGCCCCCCGTCACTACCGCGTGTCGGTCGTCGCTGCTGTGGGTCATTCGTCTCGAGCCTGTGTGTCGCGCGCCCCGTCAAGGCCGCTCGTCGCGCGCTCGCGCGCGAGCAGCCGAACCAGTTGATCGCGGCCAGCCAGGTACTGGACGGGCCACGCTGAGCCCACCCCGTCGGACACGCCGAGCCTGGCGGCCTCGGTGAGGGTCCAGGCGGGATTGACCAGATGTGGCCGCGCTACCGCGCACAGATCCGCGCGTCCCGCCGCGATGATGCCGTCGGCCTGGTCGCCATCGGTAATCGCCCCCACGGCCATGGTGGCGATGCCGACCTCGTTTCTGATGCGTTCGGCAAACGGTGTTTGGTACATTCGCCCGTACACCGGGCGTTGCTTGCGGCTCACCTGGCCGCTCGACACGTCCACGAGGTCGCACCCGGCCGCCTGGAACGCTCGGGCCATCTCGACCGCGTCGTCGGGCGTCGTGCCGCCCGGCACCCAGTCATGCGCCGAGAGGCGCACCGACATCGGGCGGTCGGCGGGCCAGGCGGCGCGCATCGCCGTGAACACCTCGATCGGGTAACGCAGGCGTCCGGTCAGCGTGCCGCCGTACTGGTCGTCACGTTGATTGGTGAGCGGCGAGAGAAACGCCGACAGCAGATAACCGTGGGCGCAGTGCAGCTCCAGCCAGTCGAAGCCGGCCGCGCTGCCCCGCTGGACCGCAGCCACGAAGTCGGCCGTCATCTGGTCCATCTCGGTACGGGTCATCGCGCCGGCCCACTGACTGACGCCCTCGACATATTGCTGACGCGATGCCGATACCAGTGGCCAGGCCCCGTCGCCGAGCGGGCGCTCGTCGCCCTGCCAGGGCACCTGAGTCGCGCCCTTGGCGCCGCTGTGACCGAGCTGCAGCGCAATCTTCGCGGCCGAGTGTCCATGGACGAAGTCGACGATCCGTGCCCAGGCGCGCTGCTGCTCGTCGGTCCACAGCCCCGTGCATCCGAGGGTGATGCGGCCCTCCGGGTTGGGCGCGGTCATCTCCGTGAAGACCAGCGCGGCGCCACCCAAGGCGCGGGCGCCCAGATGCACGAGGTAGAAGTCTCCAGGAACGCCGTCGACGGCGGAGTACTGGGCCATGGGCGACACGACGATGCGATTCGGCAGCGTGACGCCTCTGAGGCGGAACGGCGCGAGCATCGGCAGACGCGGTGGCACGTCGGACGGGTCGGCGGCGGCAGACGTCTCCGCCGCGCCTGCACGCGCCCCGACCCATTGCTCGACGTCGGCCACGTAGGCCCCGTCCCGGAGGCGAAGGTTTTCGTGTGAGATGCGCTGCAACCGCGTGAGCAGCGAGTACGCAAACTGCGTCGGTTCGAGACGGGCGTGTCGATCCACGCTTTCGAACCACTCGGTGGAATTCCGTGCCGCGTTCTGAATCTTCAGCACCTCGACGCTCCGGACGGCCTCGTAGACCCGGAGCGCCGCGCCAAGGTCGCCCTCGTGCCGCCCGATGGCCTCGACCAGCGCGATCGCGTCTTCGAGGGCGAGCTTCGTGCCCGAGCCGATGGAGAAGTGCGCGGTGTGTGCGGCGTCGCCCATGAGCACCACGGGCGAGCGTCCACCGATGCCGCCGTGCGGATGAACCCAGCGCTTGCAGACGACGCGCGGGAAGCGAATCCACTGCGCCGACCCCCGCAGGTGCGCGGCGTTCGACAGCAAGGGGTGCCCCTCGAGCACACTCGCGAACAGCCGCTCGCAGTAGGCGATGCTGTCCTCCTTGCTGGCAGCGTCGAGTCCGGTCCGCCGCCACGTCTCGTCGAGTGTTTCGACGATGAAGGTCGACGTGGTCGCGTCGAACTGGTACGCATGCGCTTGGAACCACCCGTGCGGCGTGGACTGGAAATCGAAGGTGAAGGCGTCGAACAGCCGCGTCGTGCCCAGCCACACGAATCGGCAGCGGCGCACGTCGACCTCGGGCTCGAATGTCGCTGCGTACTTCTCACGGGTGCGGCTGTTGAGACCATCACTGGCGATGATGAGGTCGGCGTCGAGCGCGTCGTCGGTGACGTCGCTGGCGTTCCGCAGGTCTACCCCGAGGCCCGCACCCCGGACCCGCAGGATGTCGAGCAGTTGGCGACGGCCGATGCCGCAGAACCCGTGGCCGCTCGAGCGCCGGCGCTGGCCCTTGAACCGGACTTCGATGTCGTCCCAGTGGTTGAACGCGTCATGTATGCGTTCCGCCGTGTCGGGATCGGCGCGGCGCAGCGCGCCGAGCGTTTGATCGGAGAAGACCACGCCCCAGCCAAACGTGTCGCCCTCGTGATTGCGCTCGTACACGACGACTTCGTGCCGCGGGTCGGCCCGCTTCATGAGCAGCGCGAAGTAGAGGCCGGCAGGTCCTCCGCCGATGCAGGCGATGCGCATACCGATGGTCGCTCAGGTGATGGTTGAAGTATAAAGCACCTCGCAGATGACGGGACGGCGGTCACGTCGCGCGACGCGTCCGGGCGGGCACGTGGGCAACCCGCGCACATGCGCTATCCTCGATTCAGGCCTACTGGGTTCATGTCGACTCCCCCCCCGTTTTCCCGCGATGACTTCGCCACGGTGCTGCGCGTGCTCGAGGCCATGGTCGAAGACCGCGCCACGCTGGCCGACTACGACCCCCCCGAACGGATCCGCCTGCTGCGCCTGGCCGGCCAGGTCGCCCTTGCCGATCCGGCGGCCAAGCACCGTTTCCGGCGCACGCTGCGTCAGCGCGAGCTGACCGAGCAGCGCGACGCCGACGAGGCGTTGCGCGCCAGTACCGGCATTCGCGCCCTGCGCGCTCAGCGCGTGTTTCTCACCCCGCCCCTGCCGCCGCAGCTCACTTCGGCGCATGTGCCGGCCGAGGACGAAGCGGTCGACGAACGCGCCGCCCCGACGGCGACTCTCGACGCGCCGCTGCGCAAACCGCGCGTCTGCTACACCTGCAAGACTGAATACACGACCATGCACGCGTTCTACGACCAACTGTGCCCGGCGTGCGGCGATCTCAACTTCAGGAAGCGCGCACCGGTACACGACCTGCGTGGCCGGGTCGCGATCATCACCGGCGCCCGAGTGAAGATCGGCTATCACGCGGCCATCCTGCTGCTGCGCAACGGCTGCCGCGTGGTCGTGACGACCCGCTTTCCCCGCGACTGCGCGGCCCGCTACGCACGCGAACCCGACTTCGCCCGTTGGCGAGATCGGTTGAGCATCTACGGCCTCGACCTGCGCCATACGCCCTCGGTCGAGACGTTTGCCCGGCACATCTGCGACGCCCTGCCGCATCTGGATTTCCTGATTCAGAATGCGTGTCAGACCGTGCGGCGTCCGCCCGAGTTCTACGCGCACATGATCGAAGCCGAGGAAGCCGCACTAGCGGCACTTCCGCCCGCCGAGGCGACGCTTGTGGCCGACTATGAAGCCCTGCGGTCGTCGTCGAGAAGCGCCGGCCTGGCGGCGCCGGCGCAGTTGTCACAGATCGCGGCGGCCGAGCCACGTGCGCTGACGGAATCGAGCAGCGCACTGGTGGAGCTCTTCCCACGCGGCATGCTCGACGCCGATCTGCAGCAGGTCGACCTGCGCGCGCACAACTCCTGGCGTCTCAGTCTCGATGAAGTGCCCACGCGCGAGTTGCTCGAGGTACTGCTCGTGAATGCCGTCGGGCCGTTCGTGCTCTCAGGACGATTGAAGCCGCTGATGCTGCGCACGCCGGCCCGCGACAAGCACATCGTGCAGGTCAGCGCCATGGAAGGGCAGTTCAATCGCAACAAAACGGCAAAGCATCCGCACACCAACATGGCGAAAGCCGCGCTCAACATGCTGACGCGCACCTCGGCGCAGGAGTACGTGCGCGACGGCATTCACATGAACTCGGTTGATACCGGCTGGATTACTGACGAGGATCCGGCTCATCTTGCGCAGCACAAGATCGACATGCATCGCTTCGCGCCGCCGCTCGATGTCGTGGACGGCGCCGCCCGGATCGTCGACCCGATCTTCAGCGGCCTGGCCACCGGCGAACACGCCTGGGGACAGTTCTTCAAGGACTACCGGCGCACCTACTGGTAGGGGGTGGGGGCTGGCATCACGGCTTTCGTCGAGCGGCCGCAACGCTCAGCCACGCCGAGCGAGCGCGGATGCCGCAGATCGTCAGCGCCAGTGCGAGACGGTAGTGGATCTGCAGTGCGCCGAGCACGGGCCAGAACGTCAACTGCGTCAGCACCCATCTCCAGCCCGTGCCCACGTATCCGGGCGGAACGCGCCACGCGCCGTTTTCTTCCCACTCTCGGACCACGCCGAGAATATTGGCGCGAGGAACGGGGTAGTCAGTCAGGATGGCGCCATCGCCTCTGGTCAGCACGAACGCCTTGGCGGGCCCCCAGAGTCCTCGTCCGACGACGCGATGGACGGTGAGAAGATCTTTTGCGGCGCGAAAAGCCACGATGTCGCCGACGGTCAGGACCGGGTCCGTCTTGCACGCGATGCGAAGACGCGTTCGATCCCGCATTCCCATGCTCCTGCCCCGTAACTCGGCTTCGAGGATGGTGCCCGAGCGCTGAAGCAGCAAGACGATCGTCTCATGCGGCACTGCTGACTGGAGCTGCGGGAAACGCTCATCCATCGACGGCTCGGACGTGTACAGCTTACACTGAGCCGCAGTCAGTGGATGGTGCACGACGGCGAGGTCGCCACGTTGCTCGAGGACGAACTCAACCGGCGCCACCATGACGCCATGGCCGTGTGGCGGTTGTACACCGCCCGGCGCTGGATGGAGCGGTTTGGAGTGCATCCGTGATGCAACGCCGGAATTCCGCTGTCGAGTCGGTCGCTCTCGGCGCGATCCTCGCGCTCGCGCCGCTCCTGCCTGTTGGTCCTCGGCTCGTCGGGGTCGACTGGCCGAATGCCATAGAAGTGTTGCTGCTCGGTCTCTTGACCGTGTGGCTGATCGTCCGGCCCTGGCCACGACGTTCGGACGGCAGCCAGTCAGCCGGACCCGTCGATGAGGTCTGGCTCGCGTGGGCCGCGTTCTTCACGGCGACTAGCGGTGCCACCCTGATCGGGCTGGCTGCAGAGAACCGCCTGGGGTCGGAGGTCTTCGAGCGGTATCTACCAGAGCTCTGGTCGCGGGCAGTGAGTCCGGAGGGGTTTACGTCGGACCCGGTCTATCCGGCTCGCATCTGGCTGACGCATGCCGAGGGGTTCTTCGCCTTCACACTCGTCCTCGGTCTGTGCCGCCGTGCCGGCCATCCGGGGCAGGTGATCAGGGCAGGAAGTCTGGGAGCATTGACGGGCTTGGCCGCCGTGAGCCTTCTCGCGATCGGCCAGTTCTTCACCCGGTATCAGCTCGATCCTCGGTGGGTGCTGGCGAACCCGGCGATCGTGCGAGCCAGCGCCACGCTCGAAGACCCGAACACGCTGGGCTCGTACCTCGTGCTCGGAATCGGGCTGGCGCTCGGGATCCTGTGCTCCGAGCGCACCGTTCGGATCCGGCGTGCGGCGCTGATGACTCTGGCGATTGCCGTCGGGGCCCTGTTTGCCACTGGTTCGCGAACCGGAGTGGGTGCCGCGTTCCTGAGCGTGCTGCTCGTAGTCGCCTTCGCGCCCAAGGCGCCGGGGACTCCCGCCGGTCTCGTCGCACGAATGCAGCGCCATCGCCGCGCCGCGCGCCGCGGGCTGGCAGTGGTCTTCGCAGTCGCGAGCGCGCTCGTCGTGGCCAGGTTGGTGCTTTCGCAATCGATCCCCGACCGGCCGGCCAGTCGACTGGCTGTCGTGAAGCTCACGCTCGACCCGTACGTGCCGTGGCGATGGGTGTTGAGCGATCGCCTGGCATACGGCCGGGCGGCGATACGCATGGCCGCCGAGCACCCGATGCTCGGGGTTGGCGTCGGCCGGTATCCGAGACTCTTGCCCCAGTACCGAGAGTACTGGCTGACGCCCGAGAACACGCACAACTTCTACTTGCAGGTGCTGGCTGAAACGGGCGTGCTGGGTGCGACCGTGTTCATCTGCGTGCTGGTTGCGGCGGCGCGCCGGCTTGGACGTGCGGTGGCGTCGGCGGACGAGACGCAGTCGGGGTTCGCGTTTGGCGGACTGCTGGGCCTCGTCGCGTTTTCCATCACGCTGCTGACCGGTCACCCGCTCGTCGTGCCATCCGGGCAGATTCTGTTCGGCTCGACCCTCGCGCTGTGGCTGGCTGGTCTCGCCGCGCCGGCCAGCACCCCGTGGTTCCTGCCCACACGCCAGCGACACCTGCTGGCGGCGGGCGCCATCACGATGGCTGCCTATTCGATTGCGGCATGGCAGACTCCACCGCCGCCCCACGCAGAGCGGGTCTGGGGCTACGAGTGGGGCCTGTATCCAGAGGAGTGGGGGTTCCTGCCCGAACAGTTCGGTCTTCCGCTGGAGCCCGACAACCCGATTCCTGGTCCGCAAGGCACGCGATGGGGGCGATTCCGGTGGTCACGCGCACAGGCACTTGTGGAGTTGCTGGTGCCAAGCGGCGCGACCGAGTGCGTCATACGATTCAGTCCGTTCTTGCCGCTGCCGGGCGCGACCCAGGAGGTGCGCATCTCTCACGGATCGCGTGAGGAGGTCACGTCGGCGCGGGAGCCGCGTCTCTACAGCGTGCGGGTGGACGTGAACGCCGAACGTCTCGACGCTTCGAGGCGCTTGTTGGTGCGACTCGACGTCCACCCGACGTTCTCGCCCCGGGCGGTCGGCGGGTCCGACGATCGCCGCGAGCTTGGCATTCAGCTGTTTCGCCCGCAATGTCTCACCGGGGTGGACGCCGCCGCCGTAGCCAGGCGACCGTGAGGCGCATGACAAAACGCGTGTTGGTGTCGAGATAGCGTCGCCAGAGTCGTCGGGGTTCCTGGTGCAGGCGAAACAACCACTCGAATCCCGTGCGTTGCATCCAGAGCGGCGCCTGTGCTCGATGACCACACAGAATGTCGAACGCTGCGCCGATGCAGAACTGGACGCCGCGGATGCGCCCGCGGTGTTCGTACGCGAAGATCTCCTGCCGAGGGCATCCAAGCCCGATGAGCACCAGCCCGGCCCCGCTACGCTCGATCCGCTCCATCAACGCCTGGTCCTCGTGCGGCGTAAGGGGTCGATACACACCGGGTTCACAACCCGTGATGTCCAGACGCGGGAAGCGGCGCGTCAGCTCGTGCTTCAGCGCCGCCACGACATTCGGATAGCTGCCGTACAGGTACACCCCGACTGCGTGCTGCGCGGCCAGCTCGCAGACCCGGAGCGTGAGCTCGATCGACCTCACCCGGTCCGGAAGGTGCGTGCCGTGGAGGAGGTCGAGGGCGAATCTGACGGGCTGGCCATCCGGTGCCACCGCGTCGAACGACTGCAGCGCGCGGCGGAAATCGGAATCCCCGGTAGCGAGCACCAGCGGGTGCACGGCGAGTGCCTCCACACTCGACGGCACGCGGCGACGCGCGGCGTCGATCATGACGCTGGCCAACGCCTCTCGAGTCGTGGCCGTGACGCCGATGCCGAAGACGTCGTACTTCGGGGGCCAGGCAGGAGGCGTCATGTCGCCGCCGTCTGGGCTCGTGCCGGGGCCGGTCACGGTCATCCGCCGCCACCCCGGGGCGGAGGCGGATGCAGCCGCGCTTCGGCATCGCGCGCCAGCCTTCCGAGCTGGCCCCGCGACCCGGCAAGCTGTGCCCGCCGCTTGAGCTCGGCCGCCGCGAGGTCCCCGCGCGCCCACGCGCGCGCGTACCCCGGCACTTTGACACCCAGGTCGTGGACGACGCCGCGAGCGAGCGAGCGGACCCGACTGACAAGCGTGCCTGGTGCGCCCGGATCGGGCACGTGGTGGTGGATCATCGCGCGCCGGACGGCCGCAGCCACGCGCGTGCCGAGAGTGGGCTGCCGCAGAATGCGCTCGAGCGCGTAAGGCAACGGCGTGTTGGCCGTCCAGACCTGCTCGAGCGCCAGCGCCTCGAGCGCCTCGCGATGCGCGATGCCTCCAACCAGCGTGACGAATTCCGGGGGAACGCGCGCCCCCCATACCAAGCCCGCGGCGACCAGCGCCAGCGCCAGATAGACGGCGACACCCTCGGTCCTGGCGTCGGCGACGACTGCAGCCCAGTCGAATTGATCGCGCCGCGCCTCGAGGAGCAGGGCCAGGTCCAGCAGGCCGACCTGGCTGTTGGCGAATCGATTGGTGGCGGCCAAGTGCAGGGCGATGTGCAGCAGCATGTCGTCAGCACGCGGGATCCGAACCGGCCACTCGTTGTCTCCGGACAAAGGAACCGCGCGTGCCCAGCAGCGGGCCACTCGCTCCGGCGACAGCATTTCCAAGGACCGGACGGCCCCGTGGAGTTCGATGAGCGTGCCCGAGTCGGTCGCGCGCAGTCGGTGCTGGCTGATCGCCGGCGAGACGCGTCCAGTCGGATGGCCTCGGGCGGGCACCTCGAAGCCGTGGTCGAGAAGTGAGGTCACGGCGGCGTTCAGTTGACCCGCCGGTACCCAGATGTCGATGTCGGTCATGGTTCGCAGAGACCGCTCCGGATAGATCGTCGGGCCCACCGCGGCGCCCTTCAGCAGTACCGCATCGATCCCGCGGCTGTTCAACCGCGCGACCGCACGGCGAAGCGCCGACCGTTGCCGCAGGTGCATGATGGCGGCGGCCTGCCCAGCGCGAGCGAGCGTCTGCGCCGTGTCGGCCGGAAGGGCGGCCGTCACGCCGGCGCCTGACAGCCGGAAGTGCAGATAGGCGTGCAACGCCGGCGACACCGCGTCGAGGACTTCGGCCCATTCTGGCGCGTGCAGCCGGCGTGCCAGTGCGGCAACGGTGGCGGTGTCGCCGCCGACGAGGTCGCGCGCGCACAGCCTGGCGGCGGTCGTCGCTGCTGACGCACGACCGGAGGTCGAGGGAGAAATCTCAGGCGTAATGACGGGCAGGCCCCGGTCGTGCGCAGGAATCACATGCGCTCGATGCGGGCTCTGTCCCACTCGCGCAGCAGACGGAATGGCGACATCAGCTGGTCCCACAGCGTCTGCGGCGGCGGGATTCCCTCGACGCCCAAGCGCCCGGGACGTTCAGCCCGAATGGCGGTGCCGAAAAGGAAATCCCACAGGCTCAGAACCTTCGCGTAGTTGCCGTGATGAGTGCGACTGTCACGCGAGTGGTGCAGGGCATGGAACCGCGGGCTCACGACGACGGTGTACGCGCGTCCGTACGTCCAGTCGAGCGCCGAATGCTGAGCCGCCTCCAGCATGCTCATGATGAGAAACAGAGGCAGCCATCGCCACGTGGGCGTCCCGATGAGCAGCAGCGGCACCACCATGAAGAGGCTTTGCGCGAGCTGTTCAAAGGGGTGCGTGCGATACGAGGTGATGAAGCTCATCTCCTCCTGCGAGTGGTGGACGCTGTGAAAGGCCCACAGCGGCGTCCATGTGTGCAGCATGCGGTGCCACCAGTACGTCGAGAAATCGACCACCAGGACGTAGAGCACCCAGTGCACGGGGCCGGGCAGGCCTGCGAGGATCTCGATCTTGAGGAAGGCGAGGTGCGTGTCGAACGCGTTGGCGAATGCCGACCAGATGAGGATGACGTAAAAGCCGCCCTGGTAGAAGAACGCATACAAGGCGTCTTGCAGGAAGACCCGCGATCTAAAGGCTGTCGGACGCGCGACGCTCAGTCGTTCGAGCACGAGAAACACGACGAGCAACCCGCCGACCAGGGTGGCCGTCGTCACGATCGAGTGCGTCAGCCAGTCGAGCCGGACGGCGTCGGCCAGCCGGTCTGCGTAGGCCTCGGGGAGGACCATGCCGAGCAGCGCTTTCACGCCGCGGGTCATGAGCGCAGACAGTTCGTTCAGGCCCAGCGCAGCGCGGACCGTCGCGATGCTGTCTCCCGACGCCAGGATGCGCGCGTGGTCTGATTCAGGTGTGGCCATTCGCAATTCCCCGCAGGCCGTATACCTCGATAACGTACGGCTCTGCCATTGTCAACCAGTCGCGCGCGCCCTTAGTGCCCAAGCCTGACGACACCTCCCTCGCAGTAGAGCGTCGTGCCACCAGCCGTTCTGCGTACCGATCCAGGCCGTTCCCGATGGTCCTTCCGCTCGTACCCTAGCACCGCGCTGTAGCGGACGGGTGCACCCGCGTCGTCGCGGAGCGGCTCTTGAAACCAGGGGTACAGCCCGGCCAGAAGATGCCACACCCGTTCGACATCCCAGCGGAAGTCCGTCATGGCACTACCCTTATGCACGAAAGGGGCCGTGGTCGCCAGGGCGTCATCCTGCGGCTGTGGCTGAAGGCGGCCTTCGCGCGCGGCGTTCAGCACTTCGAGCAACAGTCGACTTCCACGTTCCGTGTTGCTGATGTTCAGGGTCTCGACCGGGAAGCCTCGTTCTAGCGCGTGCGCATCCTGGGCCAGGATATCTCCGGCGTCTGCGCGCTCGCTGAGCCGATGGATGGTCACGCCGGTCTGTGCGTCATTTCGGTAGTAGATCCAGAACAGCGGAAGGATGCCGCGGTGGCGGGGCAGCAACGCCGCGTGAGAATTGAACGCCCCCAACGCGGGAATCTCACAGACCGCAGCCGGGAGCAGACGCGGGTAGCCGGCCACGCAGATGACGTCCGGTCGCAGCGTCGCGACCCGCGCCTGGAGTGACGTCGGGTTCCTGGGCGCGAACCAGCGAGGGATGCCGTGGTGGCGGGCGACGTCGCCACAGGGGTCCGACCTCAGGCCTACCGAGCGCATCCACCGCCCGATTTGCGCCCGGGCCCCGTCGTGCGCGCTGGCCACGAACACGCCGACAACCCGGTGCGCCGGGGCCAGCGCCGCCAGGTGCTGAGCGCTGAAGCGACCCATCCCACCAAAGAAGAGCACTCTGAGCATGGCCGAGCTCACGTCGATTCTTGACAACTCCGGCCCAGGAGAGTATCAGTATTGCCCTATGCGGTATCAGCGAAGCGCAGCGATTGAATTCGCGCCAATGAAGGACGAAACCCTTCTGTACAACCCGGGTTCGGTCAAGTTCTGTGCGCTCAACCCTTCGGCCGCGTTCGTCTGGGAGCGGTTGGAGGTGCCTCGAACGGTCGCGGAACTGGCCCATGAACTGGGCGCCGCCTACCACCTCGAGAATGCCACCGGCGTCGAGCAGGATCTGCAGGCCGTCCTCGAGCAACTCGCCGGCCTCGACTTCCTGACGCACGCCGATCTCCCCCCGACAGCAACGCCGGCCTTGACCGGCCAGGAGCCGGGGCTCCCGTATGTTGCGCCTCGCGTCAATCTCATGGACGAGTCGCAGGTCCTCTCGGCCTTCCAGGTAACGAGCGCAGGAACGTCGTGGTGGGCGGTGTGAATGACCGGACTTCTGAGCCATGCCCCCGTGGCATGGCCCCCTGGCGGGCGACGGTCGCCTCGATCCGCACCGGCCGCTCAGGTGACGTGGTACCGGCTCGTCGACGGCTACCTTCGTCTCACTTCTGACCACACCCCCTTTCTTACTCGGTTCAATCGTATTTTCGACGGTTGTCGAGCTGTGCCCCCATCTTCACCCGGCATGCCGGTTGTTCACTGCGACGTTTGCACGACGTCAACTCCGGGGAAGTCGCTTGTGCGCTTCACTGATCCTGAAACGCTGGACACCTGCCGTTTTGCCGCAGAGCTGTTCGCGGACCGTCGGTGCCAGATTCGCTGCGACACGAATGGGCGCGCCACGATCAGCCTGGCCGGCGATGGGGCGGAGGTTCGTCTGGAGGTTGAGGGCGACGACCTGACCGTCGAGGATCACCAGCCGTGGGAGGCGGTTGTGGGCACGCTGGCGGTACACCGCCTGCTCCGACTACAGCGCCACGTGGCGTTGATGCATGCGGCAGCCGTCGGCGTCGCCGGGCGTGGGGTGCTGCTGGTTGGCGGCAAGGGCCGAGGCAAGACGACGCTGTCGCTTGCCCTGGCGGCTCGAGGCAATCCGCTGTTTGGAGACGAACTCGCGGGCGTTCGCACCGACACACTCGAAATTGTGGGTCTACGCCGCGCAGTTGCAGTTCGGCCGGGACCTCGTGCGCTCCTGGTCGACGCGGCTCTGCGGCGTGTTGACGCCGATTCTGTCCAGTATCCGGACGGGTCGATCCGTCTGCGTGCCTCAATCGACAGTCTCTTTCCGCGGCCCACGGCAGGGCCGATGAGCCTGGGCGCCATGGTGTTCCTCCGGGGATTTGCCTCCGTCGCCCGGCTCGAATCCTTCGCGCCGGCACGCGAGCACCTGCGGCTGATGACGCCACTGGCCTCCGCCCTTTGGCACCTGCCGCGGGCGGCCAGGGCACTACGCCTGCTGGGCGTGTTGGCCAAGACACCCACGTATTGGCTGGACGTGGCCGACCCTGACGCGACGGCTGAACTGATTGAGAGGACGGTACCGCGGGCATGGCACTGACGACGACGCAACGCGCCGACACGATCGGCACCTACCGGTTCGTGTTCGTGAGACTCATGGAGACGCTGGCTGGCTGGGTTCCCATCAGCCCGGAACTCGAGGCGAAGACGCTGTTCGGGAGGCACATCTGGGTCATGGCCCAGCACGCCGATCAGATGGGACACCGCGCCGTCGAACTCCGGGCGAAACTGCACTACGACCGGCCGGCAGTCGAGGCGTATCGGTCCATGCTGCAGCAGTTGCGCGAGGCGCCTTCGACCGCCACGCGCGTTTCCGCATTCTACGATGCGGTGCTGCCCGATCTCGCCCGCCGGCTCCAGGGGTATCTCAACGCCGCCGATGAGCTGCTCGACGCACCGTCTCTAGACATCGTGCGTCGCGTGCTCACTGACATCGACCGTATGCTGGATGACCGGCGCCAGTTCAACCGGGCGCGTCCAGACGTCGTGACGGACGCGACGGATTGGGCCGAGCCGCTTCGAGCCGCTCTCGCGCGGTGCACCGAGTTTGTCGATCACCGGGAAGAGGCCACGGCATGAGCGGAGCACGCTGGGGCACGAAAGTGGTTCGCGACGTCACGTTGGCGGCCGACCCGGCGAGAGAGGCCTGCTTCACCGTGGTCAACACCGATGCCGAGATGGTCGATTGGCCGGGCATGTCGGCCGAGGCAGGTCGAGAGAAGATCCACCGTCACATGAACATCGAACTCGGGGCCCTTGAGATCGCCAGCCGGGCGCTGGTCGATTTTCCAGAAACGCCCTGGGAACTGCGCATGCACCTGGCTCGGCAAGCCTCCGATGAGTCGCGGCATGCGATGGTGCTTCACCGGCGGCTCGTTGAGCTCGGCGGTTACAAGGGGGAGTTCCCGATCGCCAACTTCGAGTGGGGTGTCACTGGGATGGTCGATAACCTGCCCGGCCGGCTCGCGATCCAGAACAGGACGTTCGAGGCCGGGCTCGTCGACTTGCTGGGCCTGCTCAGAACCAGGTGGCGCGAGGTTGGCGACAACGCCACGGCCGAGATCCTGGAAGGCATCCTGGCCGACGAGATCACCCATGTCCGCTTCGCGAACCGCTGGATTCGGCGCTTGAGTGAGGCTGATCCCAGAGTGCTGCTGAGCGTCGCGCGCGCGGTGCGTTTCCTGACCGACGTCAATCAGCGCCTGTTGCCCTCGCTCGGTGACCAGAACGCGGTCGGCGTGAGCGTGACCAAGGAACGGCTGCAGGCGCCGGCGGTGAACGTCGAAGATCGTCTGGCTGCGGATTTTACCGAGGGCGAGGTCGCGGAAGTCCTTCGTCAGGCCGGATTCCGATCGCTGCTTGGTTCAACCGCAGGCGAGACGCCAGGAGGGAGGCAATGACGCCGGAGCCGATGACCCCGGTCTTCGGGCCGGGGCCCGCCCGTGAGCCCCATGTGGTTGTCAGGGAGCGATGGGCGGAGTGCATCAACCTCGCAAGGGACCACCCGGGAAAGCTCACGGAGTTCCTCAATCGCCAGCTCAACGAGGAAGTGAACGTTCTCGAGAACGCGGCTCGAAATCTGGTGGACTTTCCCGAAGCAGACTGGGAGATTCGCCTGTGGATGGCGCGGCAGTGCGCCGATGAGGCGCGACACGCGTTGGCGTACGAGCGTCTCCTGCGCGCCAGGGGCGGCGCCTACGGCTCGTTCCCGGTCCTGAACTTTCAGTTCAGGTTGCTCGGGACGATCCCGAGCCTCGTTGGACGGCTCGCCGTGCAGAACCGAACCTTCGAGGCCGATGGACTCGACGCGGCCGAGTTCTCTGCGGCCGAGGCGCGCGAGGCCGGGGACCACGATCTCGCTGCTGTTTTCGAAGCGCAGGCCGCCGACGAGGTGCTGCACGTGCGGTTCGCCAATGACTGGATCAAGAAGACGGTGGCTGGCACGCCACGCGCCGTGCTCGAGATCGCGTCCGCACTGACCAAGGGTTCCCGTGCGTTCGAGTGGGTCTTCGCAAACGGAGGTACCGAAGGGATTCGGTATCCGGTCGCCGAGCAGGCGCGTCTTGCGGCCGGTTTCGACGCGGCGGAAGTCAAGGTGTCGGCTGACCTGGCGCGCAGCCGGGGACAGGGCGCGTCGGCCGGAGTCCGGACCTGACGGTCGCACGCACCGATGCCGCCGGGCGTGCACTAGACATGTCTGTTCCACTCGGGGCGACTGCCGCGTCAGTGGGCTCGCACCGCGCGACGGCGTGGATCCAGTCCCCGGCGTTCGACCTCTGCGCGTTCATTCTGTCCCCGCTCGTCGCGCTCCCGATTCTGCTGCTGGCACCTGCGGGGTACAGCGTGCTCGCGCTAACCGTCGGTGCGCTACTCGGCGGACCGCACTACTTCTCGACGTTCGCGTTCTTCTTCTGGGACGAGACCCGCGAGGATCAGCGCGCCCAGTGGCCAATCTTCTTCCTGACGCCGGCCGTCATCGCCGGCTCTATCTGGCTGATGGCAGCGGTGCAGGTGCCGTACCTCATCCAGGTTGCCGTCTACGTGTGGAACACCATTCACGTGGCCCGGCAGAGCTGCGGCATTCTGTCGATCTACCGTCACCGCGCGGGCGTCACCGACCCCCGGCTGAAATCGATTGTCAATGGTGCCGTCATCTCCACGTCGGCCGCGATGGCGTTCTCGCACATCGAGTGGTACCCGACGCTGTTTCGATTCATGACGCTCCTGTGGTCAGGGCTACCGAGGACCGTATCGTTGTTCACCGCGGCGGCGGCGGTCGTCGCCGTGACCCGACTTGGGTATTCGCTGTGGCGGCGTCTCAGGTCCGGGTCGGCGCCTTCCGCGGCGGAACTTGCGTGTCTGGTGACGAGTCTCCTGTTGTTTCACCCGTATTTGTGGGTCCATGACGCGAGCCGCGCGACCCAGGGTGTGCTCCTGGGTCACTTCGTGCAGTACCTCGGCCTCGTCTGGCTCGTTCACCGTCGGAAGTTCGGGGCGCCTGGCGCGCGGATGTCGCCGGTGTGGCTCGCACGTCTCAGCACGAACCTGCCGCTGCTGGCGGTGACTGGCTTGGGAGTGGGGCTACTGTTTCTGTTCCCGCAGCTGTTTATTCACTACCCGTTGGTGGATAGCATCTTCGAGCCTTGGTTTCTCTCGCTGGCGCTTGTCCATTTCTATCTGGATGGCTTGTTCTGGGCCTTCAAGCGCCCGGAAGTCCGGCGACAGCTTGGCTCGTTCCTCCTTGGCCCGCGTGGTCAACTCGCGTGACCTCATCGCGCTCATCCTGTGCCGGGCGCAGATGACCGTAGACCGAGACGGCCGGCGAGAGCGTCGGCCGTCCCGAGTAGCGTCCCAGGGTCATGACGCGCTCGTAGGCGGCGAGGGTCTGCTCCGCCGTCGCTCGTTCAGAGAACCGCCCGGCCTGGCGCCGCGCCTCGCGCTTCAGCCGCGCCCACAATTCCGCGTCGGCCGTCACCCGGTGTATCGCCGCCTCGATGTCGTCCGCATCCGTCGGGTCAACATAGACGACCGCGTCACCGCCTACCTCCGGTAGTGATGACACGCGGGAAGTGATCACCGCGGCTCCTTGACTGAGCGCTTCGAGCACAGGGAGCCCGAACCCCTCGAACAACGACGGGAACACGAATGTCCGGCAGTTCTGGTAGAGCCACTGCAACGCGACGTCCTCGACGTATCCCAGCCTCACGAGGTGCCCCCGCGACTCGAGGTCCCGCACGCGCAGGTCGAAGCCGCTCATCAGCCAGCCCTTGCCGCCGGCCAACGCGAGCACCAGAGGGTCGGTCGCGCGGTTTCGGTACTGCGTGTAGGCCTCGATCAGGCGCTCGAGGTTCTTGCGTGGTTCTGCCGTGCCGACGTGGAGCAGAAAGCGCCCGGGCGTCAGTTGCTCGCAGGCCGGTGGCCGTGGTCCTGGGAGCGCGTCCGCATACCGGCTCGGCGGAGGCACGACGGCCGTGCGGGCTGCGGGATAATGCGGAAACATCTCCAGAAAGTGCGACCGCGTGGCTTCCGACATCGCCACGACCAAGTCGGCGTAGAGGCTCGCCTTGAAGACACCCGAGAAGCACGTCTGCCGATTGGCTTCGGTCGTCCAGTCTGGTTCCTTCAGGAAGGCCAGATCGTGCAGGGTGTAGACGATGCGCGCCGCCGTCAGCCCCTGAGGACAGTGGAAGTTGAACGACTGAACGATGTCCGGATGGCCGAGCGCGGCATCGAGCCCAGGCCTTCCGGGTCGCCAGAAGTCACGAGCCTCGCCAGGCGTCGATGGCATCGGCCAACGCCGGAAATTGGCACGCTGCGGCTGCCAGGTGGCCCCGGGACCCGCCGGATCCCAGAACGCGTTGCCAAACGTTGGATAGAGCAGGAAGTCGTGGGGCGCCCCGTGGTTCTGCAGTGCGCCGACTACGCTCGCGGCGAGATGACCGCAGCCGGTCTTTCGCGTGCCCGTCTGCGAGATATCGAGGCCGATCCGGAGGCGCGAGCGCTCGTGTGTCGGTCGCCGAGGTGGCACTGATGCCGCCGCAGGCGGCGAGTCACGACGCCAGGCCTGCGTCTCACCTTTGATCCACCCCCAGGTCAGGCGCTTCAGCGCCGGGGACAGCGCGTAGTTCCAGCGCAGTGCGGCGCCCCATGTGAGGAGTGATGCCTGCAGCGCGAATCGCAGACGACCGTGGTCCCGCAGAATGCCGCGCTGCGCGAGGACGACATGCGCGAAGTTCGAGAGCCACCTGTCGGGAACGGTGCCCAGGTGCTTCTTCAACATGTCGTTGGTTTCAGCGTGCGCACGCACGCGTGAGCTGAGCGTCTTGTTTGCCGAATACATCCGCGATCCGGCCAGGCGGCGCCCCAGGTACGCGACGCGCACGCCGGCCGACGACAGGCGCAGCCAGAACTCGTAGTCCATGCAGAAGTTCAACGAGGTGTCGAGCGGACCCAGCCGCGCCACGACCCGCCTTCTGAAGAACACCGCCGGTTGGCACAGATAGCAGTTCTCGACGAGGCGCGCCGGATCCCAGGGCTCGCACGGGTACGGTTCGAGCACCCGGTCGTGCTCGTCGATGTGGTCCGCGTTGCCGTACACCACATCGACGTCGGGATGGCGCGTGAAGTAGCCACGGACGGCCGCCAGCGCGCCCGGGTAGTAGACGTCGTCGCTGTTCAGCCAGCCGATGATCGCACCGGACGTCTTCGCGATTCCCCTGTTGACCGCATCCGCCTGGCCGCCATCACGTTCAGAGACGAATGAGAGCCGGTCCGAGTACCGCGTGAGAATCTGAACCGTTTCATCGGTCGACAGGCCGTCAACCACAACGTACTCGAGCGGCGCGACGTCTTGGCCCAGTACGCTCTGGATCGTGCGCTCGATGAATGTGGCCTGGTTGAACGACGGCGTGATGACCGAGATCGACAGGGGGTCAGACATGGTCACCGGCAAGGAGATCGTGGGTCGCGCCACCGGCGGCGACGACATTGGCGCGCCAGACGCGAAGGCCGAGGCGGCGTGTGTCTGACGATGAACCGTCCTCCGACGGACGAAAGACGGGGCTCACGACGAACTCGAAGCAGCCGGCGTCTGGCGGGAGCGTGCATGTCAGCACCACGCCCTGCGCGGGACCAAGCGCGACCGGCTCATTTCCCGGTGTCGTCACCGTCACCGTCGTGTCACGCGGATTCTCCAGCGCGAGGTCGAGCGTGGCGTCGCCACCCGCGTGCGCCACGACGAAGCTCGACGTGGTCCATTGGTCCTGGAACACGCCGGCAAGCTGGGTTCGGGGACGTCTCGGCTGGCCGATCACCGCCTCGATTGCCTGCAGGTAGCCAACGGTCGGCGACGCCATGGCGCGCAGGGCGGAGAGTCGATCTTCGCCGCGCTGCGTGAGGCCGGCACGGAGGTCCGGTTGCGTCGCGAGCTGCTCCATTGCGCTCAGGATCGCGTCGGGCCTCCTCGGGTCGAAGAGGAGCGCGGCGCCGCCTGCGACCTCGGGCAGGCTGGCAATGTTGCTGCAGGCCACCGGGCATCCTGCCGCAAAGGCCTCGAGCAGCGGCATGCCGAAGCCCTCGTAGAGCGACGGGACGACCAGGGCCAACGCGCCTCTCATCAATGCGGCGAGTTCGGCATCGGGGACGTAACCCGGCGCCACCACATGATTGACCAGCCCCAGGCGTTCGATGCTGCTGCGGACGTCGCCCGTGTCAGGATGCGTGGCCCCCGGCAGCACGAGCCGGATCGACAGACCAGGGTGGCGTGCGCAGAACCGGCTGAAAGCCACGAGCAGCATCGCATGGTTCTTGTGCGGCCAGAGATTTCCCGGATACAAGAAGTATCGCTCTCGCTCGATCCCGTAGCGGTCGAGTATCTCGGTCACGTCGTCCTCGGCGGGGCGTTCCAGCCGATTCGCAGCAAAGACATGGGGGATGGCCACCACGTGGTCGCGGGCAAGCGTTGAGTACCGCAGCAGCGTGTCGCGCACGTAGCCGGAGGGGGTGAGCACCCGATCGGCGCACAGCGCCACGTGCTCGAGCGCGGCCAGTCGCTCCCGCCGCTCCAGGTCGCTAAAGAACTCTGGATACGTGACGACCTGAAGGTCGTGGACAAGGCAGACCAGCGGCACGCGCGGATCGTCGAACGGCGCGGTCGTCATGGGGCAAAACAGGGCTGCGACGGTCTCTTCGGCGACCAGTTCCGCCAACGCGGTGGGAGTCGGGTCGACGAGGCGCCGCCGCACGCCCGCGCTCTCGAGGCCCGCGAGTTCGTCATGGCAGGACGCCGACGTGAGCAGGAGCCACCCGCGGTCGGGGGCAAGGCGCGCGAGCTGGCGGACCATCTCTATGGCGACGAGCTTGGCCCCGCCATTCTGGCCGCCAGGCAGCACGGCGGTCAGGTCAATCGCGACCACGCCGTCGCGCGAGCGCGCGCGCATGGTCGTGAGAGTCCACCGACGTGCGAGCAGGTCCCTCCCGCGGGGCAGGCGCTGGTCGCTCGGGTCGTCGAGCAGCGGGTGAAGCCGTGTGTCATGCGCTCGCCAGCGTCCAGCCGCCACCATGGCCCGGTAGATGCGGCTGTTCCGGTGGTCAGCCGCCACGACCTGTAACATGCGATACCGGTCCATGAGGTGCGCCCGTGAGCTCTCGAGCTGGCGAATCTGCTGACGGTATTCCCGCCGCTCGGTGTCGGCAGCGAGCAGGCCGGCCTGGAGCGCCGCCAGACGGCCGTCCTGCGCCCGCCCGGCGTCTTCGGAGTCTCGAAGCCGCGCCTCCAGATGCTCGACCTGTTGACCCAGCGTCTCACGCTCTGCACGCCGCTCGGCATCAGCGTCGATCAAGGCCACCTGCAGTGCCGTCGCGCGACTCTCCAACATTTGCCGCGCTTCGTCCGAAGCGGTGCGCTGTGCCTCGAGATCGTCGATCTGCCGGTGCAATGTCTGACGTTCTCTGTCGGCCTCAGTCTCGAGACCGCGCAGGACACCGACCAGCTCGTGCAGCGCGGCCAAGCCCGTCTGCTGTTCGTGGTTGACGCTTCGAGCCTGCTTCAGCTCCAGGTCGAGTTCTTCTATGCGCTGAAGGCGCTCGGTGCGGTCGCGGTCGGCCTGGGCGAGCTGGGCGCCGAGTTCTTCCATGCGCTGAAGGCGCTCGGTGCGGTCACGGTCGGCCTGGGCGAGCTGGGTGCCGAGTTCTTCTATGCGCTGAAGGCGCTCGGTGCGGTCGCGGTCGGCCTGCGCGAGTTGCGCGCCGATCTCCCCCATTCGCTGCAGCCGCTCGACCCGGTCGCGATCGGCCTGCGCGAACTGCGCGCCGATTTCCTCCATCCGCTGGAGCCGTTCCCGGCGGTCGCGGTCCGCAACTCGGTACTCGGACTCCAGCGTGTCGATTCGGCGTCTGGCGCTCTCGCGTTCGAGTGCGAGAGCGCGATGAAAGAACAGCAAGGCATCGGCGAGAGGCTGCGGGCCGCCGGGCATGGCGCGGGCGAGTGGTTCGTAGGCGTCGAGGTGCCGAGGCGCCGTATGTCCGGCCACCAGCGTCACATCTGTCTCGAACACCGAGGGGATCATCTCGACACCAGGCAGTCCCGCCCGTCCGAGCAACTCGCGTGCGGAAGAGTGCGAGAAGAGATAGAGGTGTTCGGGAATCAGCATGCGGCCAAACGGCCCTGCGGCAAGGGCCAGATAGCCGGCAGCTGGCCGCCCGGGCGTTTGCAGAATCAGCAACCCGTCTGGCTGGAGCAGCTTCGCGCAGAGGGCTATCGTCCCGAGCGGGTCCGGCAGATGTTCGAGGACGTCAAAGGCCACGATGAGGTCGAAGGTCCCCGGTTCAAACGGCTGATCCTCCAGGGGGCCTCGCAACATCCGGACGTTCGAGGTGCGGGTTGCGTACTCGACGACCCAGGGGCTCAATTCGATCCCGATGCTGTCGAAACCGGCAGCTGCCAGGAGTGCCAGAAAGCCGCCATGGCCCGCGCCAATTTCGAGCACACGAGCGGGAGGTCGCTTGTAGGCGAGCACCGTCGTCAGCCAGGGCAGGCAGCGGTCGCGAAAATCGAGAACTGCGCGACGCTCGAGTATCGGCTGACCCAGATCGGCTTGGTGGGCATGCCAGTACTGCTGGCCGTAGACGTCCCGATCGTCGTCGGTGACCCGGGTGATGTCGCCGTCGGGTTTCGAGGCTCTTACGAGGGTGCCACACGCGCACTCCAGGTATCCTCCGCCAAAGGGCGAGAGGTCGGCCAACCCACACCAGCAGGCGACTGGTGTCACCTGACGGTTGCTCCCGTGCGCGGCATTGTGGCTACACTATGCCTGCCCGCCGGGCGCGCCACTCCAGCAGCCCGTCGCTGACGCCCCCGAGGCGTAAGTGACAGGGTGCGACTCCCGAGAGCACCCCAGGACCTCAAGGACCGTCTGCCGTGTAAGCAAGACTTATGCACCATAGAGACCATCCGGAGATGCAGCATCTTACAACGGACACCACGGGCCGAATTCTCGTGGCCGGGGCCGGCGGATTCATTGGCGGCCATCTGGTGGCGCGCCTGCGCGCCGAGGGGTACCGTCACGTCCGAGCGGTCGACCACAAGCCGCTCAGCCAGTGGTACCAGCGATTCGACGACGTCGAAAACGTGCAGCTCGACTTGCGTGGCGCTGAAGCGTGTCGACGCGCATGTGCCAGCGTGTCCGAGGTCTTCAACTTCGCGGCCGACATGGGGGGCATGGGCTTCATCGAGAGCCACAAGGCCGACTGCATGCTGTCGGTCCTCATCAACACGCAATTGCTCCTGGCGGCGCGGGATGCCGCGTGTCAGCGATATCTGTTCGCGTCGTCGGCATGTGTCTATCCCATTCACCGTCAGGCGACCGCCGACGTCATGCCGCTGAAAGAAACCGAGGCCTACCCGGCCATGCCGGAAGACGGCTACGGCTGGGAGAAGCTGTTTGGCGAGCGGATGTGCCGGCACTTCGCAGAGGATTTTGGCCTTCAGACGCGCATCGCCAGATTCCATAACGTCTACGGGCCAAACGGCGCCTACGACGGCGGTCGTGAGAAGGCGCCCGCGGCGATCTGCCGGAAGGTCGGTCAGGCCGTGCTGAGTGGCACCCGAGAGATCGAGATCTGGGGCGATGGGCAACAGACCAGGAGTTTCACGTTCATCGACGACTGCATCGAGGGCACTGTGCGCCTCATGCGGAGCAGCTGCTCAGAGCCACTCAATATCGGGAGCGCCGAACTGGTGACGATTGACCGGCTCGTGGAGCTGGTCGAAGGCGTCGCCGGCGTCACGCTCGACCGTCGATATCGCGCGGACGCTCCGACGGGCGTCCGCGGCCGAAACAGCGACAACACCCGTATCCGGGCCCTGCTGGGCTGGGAACCATCGACGCCTCTGCGCGACGGCATGCAACGGACCTACACCTGGATTGTCGAACAGTTGGCTCGCGCCAGGGTACCGACGTGACGCCGGCAAGACCCCGCACCCATGACGCTGGAAGCTGCGGGCGTCCGCGTGCGCCGCGCGCGCCGCGCTGAGCCGGCGACATGTGCGGAATAGCCGGCCTGATCAGCGGGCAGCCCGTCGAGGACAGCCTTGATCGCGTGAAAGCGGCCACTGCCGCGCTGAGCCACCGAGGCCCGGATGGCGAGGGCTTCTTTTTCGAGCCTCCGGGCGAGAGCAGCGGGGTGCTCGTCACGCGGTCTGGCGACGTGCGAGTGCCGCCGGTTGATGGCTCGGCGCCAGCGGCCCGAGGCATTGTTCTTGGTCACCGACGACTTGCCATCATCGACCCGACGTCAGCCGGCGCTCAGCCCATGGTAAGTGCCGACGGACGATACGTCCTCGTGCTCAATGGCGAAATCTACAATCACGTCGAACTGCGTAAGCAGCTTGTGGCTGCCGGCGTCGGCTTCCACAGCGCCTCGGATACGGAAGTCCTGCTCGCGGGCTACGCGCAGTGGGGCGTGGAGATTCTGAACCGGGTCGTGGGCATGTTTGCCATGGCCCTGCTCGATCGGCTCGAACGGACGGTACTCCTCGCTCGCGACTGTTTCGGGATCAAACCCTTGTACTACGCGACCGGTCCCGCCGGGATCGGGTTTGCGTCGGAGCCGGAGGCCGTGATGGGGCTCCTGGGTCTCTCCCCGCGTGCTGACGTTGACGGTCTGTTCGACTTCGTTGCACACGGCCTCACGGACCACCGGCCCAGTAGCATGTTTGTCGGCGTGCATGCAGTGCCGCCGGCCTCGTATCTGCGCTTCTCGCTCGTGGGCCGTCCAGCCTCTACCCCGGTCCGCTATTGGACGCCGGATCCAGGCGTCGTCGACGACCGCCCCGCCGCGACCATCGCGCGTGACCTGCGCGAGCGCTTTCTGACGAGCATCGAGTGGCACGTCCGCGCCGACGAAGGCGTCGGCGCGCTGTTGTCCGGCGGAATCGACTCGTCCGCCATTGTCATGGCCATGCGGGAGGTGGGCGGCGCCCACCTCGAGATTCAGACCTTCAGCTATGTTGCCGCCGACGGTGCGATCAGCGAAGAACCATGGATCGACGTTGTGAACGCCGCCGCGGGCGCCGTGCCGCACAAGGTGCACCTGGTGCGAGACGCGTGGGAGACCGCTGCCGGAGGGTTGATGCGGCGCCAGGGCGAACCCTATGGCACCCTCGCCGTCTATGCGCAGTCCGAACTCCATCGATCTGCGGCAGAACATGGCGTGCGCGTCATCTTGGACGGACAAGGGGCCGACGAAATCTTCGCTGGCTACGGTGCCTTCCGTGGCGTGCGCACGGCTGCACACCTGAGGCGCCTGGAGATTTCCCAAGCGTTGCGGTTTGCGGGCGGCCTGAAAGGCAGCGCGAGTTGGCGCGACGCGATCGTCTCTCGAGAGGTGTTCAACTTATTGTGCCCCGCGCCACTGAGCGCAGTTGCTCGACGCATCGCGGGCAAGCGACACGTGGTGAGTGAGGCATGGTTCCAGGCGCACGGAGTACGCCCAGGCAGCCACTCGCTCCAGTTCGGACGCCGATTGCTTCAGGAGCGGCTGCGCGATGCCATCGAACGGACCAGCCTGCCTGCGCTGCTGCGATACGCGGACCGCAGTTCGATGATGCACGGCGTCGAGAGCCGTTTCCCCTTTCTTACCCGCGATCTGGTGGAATTCGCGCTCCGGTTGCCGGATCATCTGCTGGTGTCCAACGACGGGCTTGGGAAAGCCATTCTAAGAGACGCGATGCGCGGGATTGTCCCCGATGTGGTGCTCGACCGCCGTGACAAAATCGGGTTTGCAGTACCGCTGCGCGAGTGGCTGTTGGGATCCCGATACGCCAGGGACAAGGCCGCGGCTGCCTGCGCGCTCCCCTGTGTGGACGGGCGGCGCGTTGAGCCGTGGCTTCAGGGCCTCGCTGCCGGTCGAGTGCCCGACGGCCGGGCGACCTTTCTTGTGTGGCGGCTGGTCGGCCTTGGCGAGTGGATGTGCGGGAATCCGTCGTTGTTGGACTGAGTGGGCGTCTTCTGAGCGCCTTCGACAGAGGAGCTCGGGCAGCAAGCCCCGCACGCGCTCATGCTATACTCCCGCGCAGTTCTGACTGTCACCGAGGTACTTATGCTTCGTATTTCTCGATTGCTACGCTGCGTTTGTGCAATTGCCCTCCTGGCGCCGGTGTCGGCCTTCGCTCAGTCCAAGGACCCCAGACTGGCCTTCCTGCTCGTCAACCTGATCCAGGCCGATGTCGTCCTGGCGCCTGGCGGCGGCCACGACGCGCACTTCGTGCCCGGGGCCAACCAGAGCTTGGTTCCGTATCTGTTCAACCAGCAGATTGTGGCGCAGACGGCGACATTCCCGATCGGTTCACCCACGGGCGGGTTCGCCTTCACGTTCGATACGGCCAGCGGAACGTTCCAGCGTTCGACCAACAGCTTCGGTCCGTCGTTTGCCGATCGGGCGTTGACCAACGGCCGCGGAAAGCTCACGCTCGGTGCGAACTTCCAGCGCTCCAAATACACATCGTTTGAAGGACAAAAACTCAACAGCGGTGGCATCAACTTCTACCTGGCGCATGAGGACTTGCCCGGCGATTTCTTTTTCGAAGGCGACTTGGTCCAGGCGGCGCTCAGGCTGGATCTCACCAGCGCGACGTCGACGATTTTTGCGACCTACGGCGTCACGAACTCGTTTGATCTCGCGGTGGCGATTCCCGTGGTGCGGGTGACCATGGACGCCAGCATTGACGCGACGGTGCTACGACTCGCCACCGGTCAATCATCGCCCATCCACGCGTTCCCTGGTGGAGGGTCAGCCAAGTCGTTCACCGAATCAGGCGAAGCGACGGGCATTGGCGACGTGCTCGTGCGGGCAAAGTATCGCTTTGCGGCAACGGCCGGCGGCGGGCTGGCGGCTGGGGTTGACGTGAGACTGCCGTCGGGTGAAGCCGAAGAATTGCTTGGCACCGGCGCGGCCTCTGCCACATTCACGCTGATTGGGTCGGCGTCGCGCGGGAAGCTCGGGCCGCATTTCAATGTCGGATACTCGACGACGGGCGAGTCGGACGTGACGAGCCTGTCGAACGAGTTCAGCTACAAGATTGGAACGGAGCTGGCGGCGTCGCCCAAGGTCACGTTGTCGGTCGATCTTCTTGGCCGTTCTCTCATCGATGCCGGACGCCTTCAGCTCGCTTCCGTCGAGCGTCGATTCAGAACTGCCGCCGGGGTCGCGGGCTCGACCTCCTTCCAGGAATACGTCCCAAGGTCTGGCGCCCTCAACATCATCAACATGGCGGTTGGCGGGAAAATCAACGTCACGAGCAACCTTCTGTTGAACGCCAACGTGCTCGTCGCGTTGAACAAGTCCGGCCTCACCGCGAGGATTACGCCTGTCGTCGGGCTTGATTTCACGTTCTGATCCGCCTGAGCCGGATCGTGCGGGGCCATTCGACGACCTGTTGACCACGACGTAACTGTCTACAGTCGGCGTCTCGAACGTGCTGCCTGCAAGTCAGCGCGGGTACAGGCGAGAGGCAGGCTCGTTTCCTGGAAACGCTGGCCGCCCGACGCGCCCGCGTGTCTATGTGGTGTGTCCACTGTCGTCGACCCGCAGCGGGATCAGCGGATCAGCGGCCTGCTACCTGACGCTCTCGACCGCCCAGCCGCCAGCGGTTCGGCGCATCGTGAATACCGCGGGCCCCTTCTGCTCTTGCGGCTTGCCGACATTCAGCTGCACCTTGACGCGTCTCGTGGCGGTCACGGTTGCCGTGTCGCCGCCCAGTGCGATTTTCATGTTCTCGAGGATGAGACTGTAACTACTGATTTCGCTCAGATTGAGACTCGCCGGCGCGTTGAGCCACACCCGTCGGATGGCGCCGACATCGCGCCGCTGATACGCATCGACGTACTGCGTAAGGACCCCGCGGATTGCCGTGTCATCGGCGGCTGCAGTATTGACCGGAGTGGGATTGACCGGAGTGGGATTGACCGGGGCCGGATTGACCGGGGTCGGATTGACCGGGACCGGATTGACCGGGGTCGGATTAACCGGGACCGGATTGACCGGGACCGGATTGACCGGGGTCGGATTAACCGGGACCGGATTGACCGGGGTCGGATTGTTCGGAGAGGGATTGTTCGAAGAGGGATTGACCGGAGTGGGATTGACCGGGGTCGCAGTTCCCCCTGCGGTCTTGCCTCCGGTGGTCGTCGTGGCACCGCTGGCACTCGCCCGCGCAAAAAAATCCGCGGCCGCGATGAACTCCCGAGACGCTTCGAGCGGCTGCCCCCGACGCGCCAGTTCGTCGGCCCCGTTCTGCTTCGTCTGTGCGGAACGGAACTCCTGCGAGGCTCGGGCTTTCGCGGTCTTCGCCGACGCCGACGTGTCCGAGACGGATTTCCTGGCCGCAGTGAGCAGCGCTTCCACGTCGGTCGTCAACGTGGAATGCTGACGAGCACCGGGTGAGGCCCCACCGATCGCGTTTGCGGCTTGCCCGAGATTGGCCTGGCGCATTGCGTCACTGAACGCCGCGTGGACCGACTTCACCTCTTCGGCAGCAGGGTCCACTGCGGGCGGCTCGACAATCACAGGGCCAGTCGCGGGGTCCTTCCGAATGATGTTGGGCTCGGGCTGTCCGCGATCCCGTCCCAAAAACCAGCCGCCACCGGCCACCAGGAGCACGGCGGCCACCGCACCGACGCCGAGAACGGGGAACGGTCGCGGCGTCGGGACGGCAAGTGGCGCCACGACCGGCAGTGGCACCGAAGTGGCTGGCGTCGGGAGTGGGACTGACGCCGCGACAGGCACCGCTGTCGGGGTCGGCGCTGGTGTCGGGACAGGGACTCGCGCGGCGACCGGGACTGGTGCCGGGACAGCCGCTGGCTTCGCGACCGGGACTGGCGCAGCCACAGGCCGCGGCTTCGACGGCATGAACACCGTCTCCTGCGCCGAAGATGGGGCGGCGGTTGAATCGCTGTGGCTCTTCTCGTGCTGTACACGTTTGCGCGCTTCGGCCTCCCTCAGCCGCGCTTGCTTCTCCGCGAGCAGCTGCTTCTCGAGCTCCCGCTGCTTCTCCAGCAGGGCGTGTTGCTGCTTCAGCTCGCCGAGGGCGCCGGCAACCAACGCCTGAGGTGAGAAGGCTTCGAGCAGCCCGATCGCAATCCGGGAGTCCCCGGTTGCCATCAAGCCGTTGGCTCTGGCAATCGCTGCCGTCGCATCCTGCGCCGCGGCGTCGGCCTCTTCCTTCGCGTGGCGGACTTTTGAAGCAATGCCCTCGAAGTCTGGTTGACCTGAGAACTCGGGACGGGCACCGCTCACGGCGGCTTCTGCCTCGGCGATCCGGCCCGCCTGGAGCGTCTCGGTGACCTTCGCCTTCAGCGCCGCGATCCGCTGCCGCCGGGCTTCGTTGGCAATCTCCTGTTGCCGCTGCCGCTCTTCCTCTTCGCGGCGCCGTTGCTCGACGGCGGCAATCTGGGCCCTGACGAGACCCAGCGCCTCCGTCACGAGTGGATGAGGCGGGTCAAAGGCCTCGAGCAACGCGCGCGCGGCTTGCGGATTGTCTGCGGCCGCGCTCAGCCTCGCCTGCTCAACGACTTCGGCGGCTCGCTGGTCATGCTGTTCTTGACGCCGCCGTGCCGCGATCGCCTCGGTGGCTTTACGTCTCAGTTCGAGTGCATCTGGACTCGAGGAGTCGTAGGCAAGAGCCTCACTGGCTGAGCGCGCTGCGGCTTCGAACGCGCCCTCCTGGAAGCTCCTCGCCGCGCGATCGACCGCAGCCTTCGCCGCCCGAGCCCGCTCGGCTGCGCGCTCTCGTTCTGCGCGCTGTTCGCGCACCTTGACCCGCAAGTTCTGCGCCTCGGCCGAATCGGCGCGCAGCACCAGAGTCTGCTCGATGAGCGCCTGGGCTTCGGTCAGGTCGCCAACCGCCAGCCGGGCGCGCGCCTTGTCCAGCAAGTCTCGGACCTGACGATCGTCGAGGGCGGCTTGCGCCTGAGCCATCAGTCCGACCGCGCGGCCGTCCTCAGGGCTCAGCAGCATGGCGTTCTCGCACTCCGCCAATGCCTCGTCGTAGCGTTCGGCCGCCAGGTGCTTGGCCGCGGCGTTTACGTGAGACTCGACCTGCGCGGCCCGCCGCCGCGCCAGGACATCGAGATTCGCGCGGCTTCGGGCGCCCCGTGCCGGCGAGGACTCGGCCATCGGAACCTGCACGGTTCGCTCGTCCTGGGTCGGTCGTCGCTCAATCAGGGTGGCCCCATCCGCTGATTCGGCGAGGCGCGCGCGGACCCGTTCCAACTCGGCTCCAAACGCGGCCAGGTCCTGATATCGCAGACTGGGGTTCTTCTCGAGCCCCTTCTCGACGATACGTGCCAGCTCCGCATCGACCTCCGGCACGAGATCCCGGATCGGCGTCGGCGTCGCGTGCATGATGTTGTGCAGGACGACGTGGGCGGAATCCCCGGTGTAGGCCTTGCGAAAGGAGAGCAGCTCGTAGAGCACCACGCCAACGGCGAAGATGTCGCTTCGAGGATCGACGATCTTGCCCTCGACCTGCTCCGGGGACATGTAGTGGGGCGTCCCCATGACCGAACCCACTCGCGTGAGACCAGTGTTGGTCCCCTCGGTCATGACGCGGGCCAGTCCGAAGTCCAGGACTTTGAGCGTGCCCTCGTTTGTGATCATCAAGTTGCCGGGCTTGATGTCGCGATGGATGATGCCGCCGCGATGGGCGAAGCCCAGGCCCGCGCACAACTCGATCATCAACTGCAGCCGTCTCTCGATACTGAGCGGCGCGCGCCGGCGAATGAGTTCCGCCATGGACTCGCCGTCGAGGAACTCCATGGCCAGAAAGGCCTTGCCGTCGTCTTCGCCGATGTCGTAAATCGTGACGACGTTGTGGTGTCTGAGCGACGCGGCAGACCGTGCTTCGCGAGCGAATCGTTCGCGGAGTTCTTCGTCTTGTCCCGGGAGTACCTTGATCGCTACGGTGCGTCGAAGAAGAGGGTCAGTGGCAAGGTACACCACTCCCATGCCGCCTTCTCCGAGCTTGTCGACGACCTCGTAGCGGCCAATCTTGGATGGAAGGGAAGACTTCAATCGTCTTGGTCCTTGACTATGGCGTCGGCGCTATTATGCCAGATATCCTCGCCGCCACGGGGCGCCGGTCACGGGGGCGGCGGCGCTCAGGCGGCGCTGACGACCGGCCGTCGCTCTCCCATGCGCGCCACTACGCACGGCTGCCACCTTCAGCCGTGGCACAACCCAGACGCGTGGTTTGCCAGGCAGGGTCGCACCGGTGACTCCACGACGCCTGCACCGGGCGCTGGGCGCCCGGTTCAGCGGCGCGGCAGCTGGAAGAGCTTGTCGCCGTCGCTGAACTCGGCCACGAGCCGCGCGCCCTGGTTCGCCACCCAGACCGACACCGCGGGTCCCTCGGTGTTCAGGTAGGCGCGCTCATGCACGAGCACATGCGTCGCGCCGGCCGTCGTCAGCGCCGACCACGCCGCGTCGCTGTCGCGCCAAAGACCCTCCAGGCGCGCCGCGCGTCCCCGATAGCCGTCGGGGAAGTAGCCGCTGTAGCCGTTGACGATGGGCTTGCCGTGGAGCCCGGCGTAATAGACATAGCGCAGATCCCAGGCCTGATCGCCTAGTGGCAACTCGAGCAGCACGGTGTCGGCCGGCATCAACAGCACATGACGGTATGCGAGCGGCCCTTCATTCAGCCGGTACACGCCCGGCCACGGCGCGGCGTATCGCGTGCTCGAGGACCAGGTCAGGTTCACTGGCTGAGGTACGGCGTAGGCCTCAGCCAGAAACGCCGCGGTCACAAGCGTCAGCACGAGCGAGCCGACGCGGCCCCACCGCGCCATCGCGGCGAGCGCGCCGCTCGTCAGTGCGGCCAGTGCGAGTGTCGCCACCATCGCAAAGCGCGCCGGTGCCCGCAGACCGTCGTAGCCTGGCACCCAGTCGAAGAAGACCTGGTAGAGGCTGAGCCCCGCCAGACGCGTGCCGCCAGCGCGTGGCACCGGGCCAAGCGACATGAGCACCGCAAACGCCAGCGCGAGCAGGAAGAAGGGCGTGAGGTCGCGGGGCTGCGACCGCGCACCGGCCCTCAGACGCGGCGATGTCCACAGCACGCCCGCACCAAGCGCGACCGCCAGCGTGAGCGCGCGCAGCGGATTCCGCAGTCGCAGTGTCGCGCCAGCGACCTCCCACGCGCCCCCGCCCGTCGCTGCGATCACCGCCGCGCCCACGCCCGCCAGCGCCATCGCCACGGCCAGCACGCGCGTGAGCCGCCGCCGCGACGGCGATGCCGCCGACGTCAGGCCGCGCGTCGCTCGCCACGACCGGCCTAGCCAGAGCACGACCGCTGCCAGCGCCAGGGCGAGGGGAATCGCGCCCGGAAAGAGGTCGCCCTCTGGTTGGGGATGTTGGTTCAGCACGCCGCCCCACAGATGCAGCTGCGGCGGCGCGTTGAGGTACGACAAGAGGTCCGCCGAGAAGCTCAGCACCTCTCCGTACGGCCGGGTCAGGCCGAACGCGTACTTGGCCTGCGCATAGGGTAGCAGGAAGGGCAGCGTGCATGCGATCGAGACCACGCCGCTGGCGCCCAGCTCGACCCAGGTGCGCACGTCTCGCAGACGGCTCCGCATGGCCATCTCCCACAACGCGTAGGCGAGCAGCACCGGCGCGAAGAAGAACAGGTAGTAGCCGGTTGAAAGCCCCTGCGCCACAAATGCCGCCGTGCCCCCCACGAGCGCGCGCCGGCTCCCGGTGTCGAAATAGCAGCGCAGGCCGAAAAGCGCAAAGGGCATCCACTGCGACGACAGGGTCTGGAGATGCGGGAATTGACCAAGTCGGTAGGGCGCAAACGCGTAGAACACGCCGGCCGCAAACGCCGCGCGCGGGCTCCCCGTCAGTTCGCGCACGAACAGGAACATCCCCAGACCCGATAGCGCGAACGTCGCCAGGAACACCAGGTTGTAGGCGAGCACGATATTACCGGTGGCCAGATACGCAGGAGCGCCCTGCAGTGCCTGCGGCACCAGATGCTCAGAGAAGGTGAGCGTCAGGGCCGAGGGGTGGAAGATGTTGCCGTTCCACAGATCGCCAAACGACATCGCGCCGCGCGCCATGGCGACGGCACCGTCGGCCATCCACGCCATGATCCACATGTTGAGCAGCGAATCGCCGAGGTCGGCCGGCACGTCGTGCGTGAGGCCGCGGGCGATCGGCCAGGTCATCACGATCGTGAGCGCGGCATAGGCCGCGGCCGCCAGCGTGGTCTGTTGAAGTCGCGAGGTGGGCGTGTGCACGCGTCAGGCCTGCGTGAACTCCTGCGCGTAGTCGGCGACCTCGTCGTAGATCGACGAGAGCTCCGCCGGCGAGGCCAGGAACACCACGCGGAAGTACCCGCCGTCGGCCGGCAGCCCGAATCCCGATCCGTGCACGCACAGGATGCCCTTGGTGCGCAGCAGGCCCATCACGAAGTCTTCGTCGGTCTTGCCGCGTGGCAGCGCTACCCGCGGCATGGCGTAGAACGCAGCCTGGGGCGCCACGACCGACATCGAGGGCATGGCGTTGAAGCGGGCCGTCGTCAGATCCGCGCGCACGCGCAGTTCCTGGCGGAACGACACCTGATGTGACCGGTCGCCGTTGAGCGCGGCCGTGATGGCATACTGCATCGGTCCGGGGCTGCACAGCCGGCCATCGGCGAGCTTCTTGATGGCGGCCAGCGCGTCGTCGAGCCGCGGCGTGGGTGCCACCGCCATCCATCCGGCGCGCCAGCCTGGCGCCAGATACGCCTTTGACAGACTGGAATAGGAGATGATCGCGGCTTCGGGCGCCATCGCCGCCAGCGGCGGCACGGGGCCATCGAATCCGAGATCGCCGTAGACCTCGTCGGCCAGGACCACCAGGCCGTGCGTCTCCGCAAAATCCACGAGCTGGCGCCGCACGCGGTCGGGATATACGGCGCCGGTCGGGTTGTTCGGATCGATCAGCACGAGCGCCCGGGTCTTGGGCGTGAGCGCCCGTGCCATGTGCTCCAGGTCGGGCAGCCACCCGCGCTCGGGATCGGTGCGGTAATAGACCGGGTTGGCGCCGATCTTGGCGAGCACCGCGGTGTAGAGCGGATAGGTCGGCGACGGCACGAGCACGTCTTCGCCGTCGTCGACGATGGCGGTCAGCGCCAGCTCGATGCCTTCCGAGGTGCCCGACGTGATGAGCACGCGGTCGGGCGACACGTCCACACCACGGCGATTGAAGTCGGCGGCAGCCGCCTCGCGCGCCGACGCGATACCGGCCGACGCGGTGTAGCCGTTGTGGCCGTCGCGCATTGCCTTGGCCGCGGCCTCGATGAGGTGCGGCGGCGTCAGGAAGCCGAACGCATTCGGGTCGCCGATGTTCAGATACCGTACGGAACGGCCGGTGGCCTCGACCTTCTTGGCTTCCACTACGACCTGCCGGATGGCATACGAGAACCTGCTGACGCGCTGGGCCGCGCGAATCGATGTAGAGGCCGGTGTGCTCATGACGCGGCGATCTTAACAGCCTGTCGCCCGGCGCTCCCGAGTGCAGTTTCGAGAAGTCTGACGCCGACGAAGGCCGGAGGCGCTGGTTCGACTTTACATACTGCGTGTAAGTCTTACCTTTTCTAGATTTCCAGCGGTGTCCTCCTACCCGGTCTAATTCGCCTAAGTGCTTACATGACAGCACTTACAGAACATGGCACGAGGGTTGGATTGGTGGGGGACATGCAGCGGGCCGTGATTGCCTCCCTCATCACCCTGCTGGCGGTTCCGGTGGCTGGACAGACCAGCGCGCCGGTCATCCAGGAACAGCCTACTGGGGTCTTCCGGTCGGGCGTTGACCTGGTCACCGTCAGTGCGACGGTGCGCGATCGACGGGGGCGGAGCATCGCGGATTTGGCGGTCGGCGACTTCGAGGTGTTCGACCGGGGCGTGCAGCGTCGGATTGCCACGTTCCGCACGGAAGCCGCGCCGATCAGCGTGGCGATTCTGTTTGATGTCAGCGGCAGCATGGACATTGCGTCCAGAGCGCTTGCCGCACGATTTGCGGCGCACCATGTGCTCTCCTGGTTGGAGCACGGCCGCGACGAAGCTGCGCTGTTTGCTTTTGACAGCCGGCTGCACGAGGTGGCCCCGTTCACGGTCGATACGCGTGCCCTGCAAGGTGCGCTGGGGGAGGTCGATCCGTTCGGGGCCACTTCGCTGCACGACGCCATCGCCGACACGGCCAAGCGCATCTCGCTGCGGGCCAACACTCGTCGGGCAATCGTCGTCCTCACCGACGGCATCGACACCGCGAGTCGATTGACGCCAGCCGAGGTCTCCGCCATTGCCAGTGAGATCGACGTGCCCGTCTACGTCATCGCGGTCGTGCTGCCCATCGACAACCCCGACGCCAACGGGCGTCCCCAACGTGTCGAACAGGTGCCCGCGTCGGTTGGCACGATTCGCGAACTGGCGGCATGGACGGGAGGCGAGTTGTTCTATGCCAGCACGCCTTCCGACACGAGCCGGATCGCCAGACAAGTGGTACGCGAGCTGCGTCAGCAGTATTTGATCGCGTTCGAGCCGGGAACGAGTGCCGGGTGGCACCCGATTGAGATTCGAACCACCAAAAAGAACCTGACGGTTCGAGCGCGGGGCGGGTATGTCGCCGGCACGCGTCGTCAGAGCAACGAATTCTAGTGGCCTGGAATCCACTAGTAGCAGAGGCGTCTCAGGAGGACCCATGAAGAAAACGATGTTTGTAGTGAGCTGTATTGCTGTGACTCTTGCCGTGGCCCCGGCCTGCGCGACGAAGAAGTTCGTGCGCACCGAAGTAGGTCAGGTCAATGACAAGGTGACCACCATCGGCAAGTCGCTCGAAGAAACCCAGGAACGCGTGCGGGTCGCCGAACAACGCATCGGCGAGGTGGACACCAAGGCCGCCGCGGCCGGACAGTCGGCCCAACAGGCGCAGACCGCGGCGCAGACCGCCCAGAGCACCGGCAACCAGGCCATGGAAGTGGGCAAGTCGGCCGTCGCCAAGGCGGAAGCCGTCGAGGCGTCAACCAGGAAGCTCATCTTCGAGACGGTGCTGACCGACGATCAGTCGAAGTTCACGAGTGGCGCGGCCAAGCTCTCGGATGAAGCCAAGGCCGCCCTCGACCAGATGGTCGCGCAGGTGAAGTCACAGAAGTCCGCCATCTGGGTCGAGATCGAAGGGCACACCGACGCCGTCGGCGAAGCGGGCTTCAACGAGAAGCTCGGCCTGGCGCGCGCCGAAGCGGTGAAACGCTATCTCTACGAACAGCACCAGGTGCCGCTGCACAAGATGAACGCCATCAGCTTTGGCGAAGACAAGCCGGTTGGCGACAACAAGAAGCGCGACGGCCGCTCGCAGAACCGCCGCGTGGTCATCAAGGTGCTCGCGTAACGAGCGTCTGAACCCCACGCTCGCTGCCGCGAGCACGGGGCCAGGTTCTAGCGGCTAGCGGCTAGACCCGGACGAAGTCACAGAGCGGCCGGTGGGGCTTACGCCTCGCCGGCCGCTTGCCTTGTACGGACTAGCGCGGCGGCAGCGCGTAGATCCAGGCGCCCTGGGCCTGAGCGACGACGCGGGCGCCGCGCCCTTCGAGCCAAGCGCGCAAACGCACGCCGGTGTCGTCGTCCCAGGCGCCGGTATGGACCACTGCGTGTGTCGCCGGAGCGAGCGCCTGCCAGGAGGCGTCCGGATCGGCCAAGGGCGCCTGCAGTACCGGCAGCCGCGCCACGTAGCTCGACGGCTGGACGCCGCTGTAGCCGTTCAAGATGCGTCGCTCGTGCGCGAGCGTGAAGAACGTATAGCGGATCTCGTAGCCCAGGTCGCCGAACGGGAACTCGACGAGCACTGCCGTAGCCGGAAGTGTGCGCGCGAAGCGGTAGATGGTCGGCGTGGCCATCGCGGGGCGGAGGTACTCGGGCACCGGAGCCAGGCCGCGCGACTCGAGCGGCACGTCCATCGGGTACGGCCGCGACCACGCGGTGGGCGTGGTCAGCGCCGACAGCAAGACGACAGCCGCTGCGCCAACCCGCCAACGAGCCAGCCACGCGGCGCCGATACCGGCAAGCACCGAGATGAAGAGCAAGCCGATGACAGCGAAACGGTGGACCACGCGAAGGCCTTGGAATCCAGGCACGTAGTCGAAGAGCAGTCCGTAGGGGCCAGGCAACGACCTGTTGCCGACCTGAATCACCGGTCCGAGCGCGAGGATCAGCGCCGCCAGAGCCACCGCGAAGAGTCCCAGCCTGGCGCGTCGCGGCAGTTCGCGCGTCGCCGGCACAGGTGGGACGACGATCGCGATCGCCGCCATGGCGAGCAGCGGGCCGAGCCACGGCATCTCGCTCCAGTAGCCGGCGAGGGTGACCGAATTCCCAGTCAATTCGGCCATGGTCCGCGTGACGCCGACTGCCTTTTGCATCGCCAGGTACGGCTGGACGAAGGGCCAGACGCACAGCAGCGCCGCCGCACCGGCGCCGGCCAGGCCGAGCCAGCGGCTGCGATCGCGGAGGCGGCCGTGTCGCGCCAGGCTCCACACGACGAACAGCGGCGTGAAGAGCGACGTGAACGCCATGAGGTAGGCCGACGACAAGCTCAGCAACACGATGCCGGCCGTGGCTCCGGCCAGGGCCAGCAGCGCGCCGGCCTCCGCGAACACGTCGAGCGCCAGCAGCGCGAAGATCCACCAGTACACCGACAGCGTCTGCAGGTGCGGCAGCGACCAGTGGAGGCGGTAGGGGCTGAACGCGAACGTCACCCCGGCTACCGCGCCGGCAACGTGGCTGCCGGTGAAGCGGTAGGTCAGCAAGTGCGCGGCCAAGGCGGTGAGCACGAACGCGGCGAGGTGCAGCACGTTGAAGGCGAGCAGCGGGTTGCCAGTGAGCCAGATGAGCGGCAGGGCCTGCGCCGCCTGGGCGATGAAATGGTCGGAGTAGGCGAGAGTCGCCGGCTCCGGTGCGAAGATCGGCGCCTGCCACATGGCCGCCCACGCGCCGGTGTCGCCGCTGAGCATGGCCGTGAGGTGCCGCGACACCCAGCCGATCACCCACGTGATGAAGGTCGAGTCGCCGTAGTCGCCGGCGAGACTGGTCGGCAGGCGCGTGACGAGCGGCCAACTGACCACGGTCGTGACGGCGAGGTAGGCCGCGGCCACGATCCAGATGAGCGCGCGGGGCCGGATACGTGGCGTCACGATTGGAATCAGCGCTTGGTTGCGAGCACCAGCAGCGACATGCCGAAACGCGGCGGATGTGTTTCCTCGCGCTTCAGCAGCGGCATCAGCCACTTGAACGCCGCCAGCTGCCCCCTGGGCAGCACCGTGCGTTTCAGAACGCGCGAGTTGAGCCACCAGCCCGCCACGCCCAGGCGATTCAGGAACCGGATCTCGCGCACGTCGAAGCCCGCCTCGGTTACCAGTCGCGAGAGCCCATCGCGGTCGTACCGGCGGAAGTGCTGCAGCGCCTGGTCGAGGGTGCCGTAGAGCGCTGGCATCGCCGGCACGAGCAGCACCAGCTTGCCGCCCGGCTCCAGCACTGACGCGAAATCGACGAGGGTCTCGCGGTCGCGCTCGATGTGCTCGAGCACATTCATGCACACGATTGAGTCGAGATGCTCGCCGCGCAGGTCCTCGCGATCGCCGTCGGCGAGCGGAAACGAGAACGACGCAATGCGCACGTGCGGCTGGTTTTCGAACCGGCGCCGCAACTCGCGCAGGTAGTGGGCCTCGATGTCCGATGCCACCACGCGCTCGCGATCGTCGAAATAGCGCGTCTGGTTACCGACGCCCGATCCCACTTCGAGGACACGGCGCCCCAGAAACGCGTCGAAGCGATCGTGCAGCCACCTGTTGTAGGTGCTCAGGCCCGCCATGCGTCGCAGCGTCCTGGCGCCCACGTCGCCGACCGGCGCTTCCCAGCGCGCGAAGCGCATCAGGGTATAGACGGCCTTGAACGCGTCCTTGAGGCCGATCTTCTTGCCTTCCTCGTAGGTGCGGCCGTTGTAGGTGATGGGCACCTCGTAAACGCGCGCCTTCATGCGCGCCACTTTGCAGGTGATCTCGGGCTCGATGCCGAAGTCGCGCGACTGCAGGTCGAGCCGTTGGGCGATGTCGCGCACGAAGACCTTGTAGCAGGTCTCCATGTCGGTCAGGTTCAGATCCGTGACGGCGTTCGACAGCAGG
>JANMDX010000074.1:0-29278 GCA_031376505.1 Acidobacteriota bacterium | reverse complement strand
CTGATCGAGCGACGTCCCCACGCGCACGTCCGAACTCTGCGTCTGTTTCGGGTGCAGCTGCGTCAGAAAGACCGCGCTCGACCGGAAGTGGTCGCCGCCGATTTCCGGCAGCTCGAAGGCCTCGGCGTTCCGTACGTCGGTGTTGCTCACGATCGTGAGGTAGTCACGCAGCGGGTCGAGCGGCATGAGCGCGGTGGGCGTCAGGTCGAACGCCGTGCCCGCGGCGGCTGGCGCCCACATGTTCTGCTTGATGCCAATGGCGGTGCTGCCGGCCGAGCCGTGCACCATCTCGATGCAGGCCAGCCGCACCTTCCCCGCCGCGGTCTTGGCGAGCGCCGTGCGGGCGGGCACCATGGCCTCGAGAAACGGCAGCGCGACGGTCGCGCCCAGGCCCTTCAGCGCGGTGCGCCGGGACAAATGCTTCTGCGTAATGAACATCACTCGCGCTCCGCCTCGTTATCTCGTGATCTGGCGACTTCGCCTCGACCAGCCGGTCACCCGCTGTGGATGACCCCTTATCGATCCATCGTCGTTATTGTCACCGACGGCGCCATCTGACTCATACGGAATGCCTGGCTTGCTGCCACGCCCTGCACGAACGCCGACATCCGGTAGTTCTGCGCCGAGGCGTCTTTGATGATCTGGCGCACGGTCGGCAGGTCGTACGACTCGACGCGCCGCCCGAGGGCATACGTCATGAGACGCTCGGTGAAGCTCAAGAGGAACGCGTCCTGGTGCGTGAGGAGCGCGGCCCGCAGTCCAGCGGGGCCGTGCATCTTCGTGCCGTCGTACAGATCGCCGACCGGATCGACCGGCACCTCGTTGTCCTTGATGCGCCAGGCGCCGGTGGCATCGAAGTTCTCGAGCGCCAGGCCGAGCGGGTCGATCACTTTGTGGCACGACATGCACGCCGGGTTCGCCCGGTGCTGTTCCATGCGCTCGCGCACCGACAGCGTGCGGCCGCCCTTGGTGTCCTTGGTCTCGTCGAGGGCCGGCACGTTGGGCGGCGGCGCCGGCGGCGGCGAGCCGAGCAGCACTTCCATGATCCACTTGCCGCGCAGCACGGGTGAGGTGCGATCGGCAATCGAGGTGAGCGCCAGCACGCTGCCGTGGCCCAGGATGCCCCGGCGATTCTCATTGGTCACGGCCACACGACGGAACTCCGGCCCGGTCACATTGGGGATGCCGTAGTGGATAGCCACCCGCTCGTTGACGAACGTGTAGTCGCTGTCGAGTAGCTCGAGCAGGCTGCGGTCTTCCCGCAGCAGGCTGTCGACGAAGAGCTCGGTCTCGCGCCGCATCCCGGCGGCCAGTGTGTCGTCGTAGTCGGGATACTGCAGGTAGTCCGGCACCATCTTGTCGAGGTCCTGCAGGCGCAGCCACTGCGACGCGAAACGCGTGGCCAGGCTCTCGGACCGCGCATCGGCCAGCATGCGCGCCACCTGCTTGCGCAGGGCCACCGGCGTGCGCAGCTGTCCGGTCGACGCGGCCTTGAGCAGGTCGGCGTCGGGTACCGTCCCCCAGAGGAAGAACGAGAGCCGCGTGGCCACGTCCTGGTCGTTGAGCCGGAAGGATTGCCCGGCGCGCAACGTCGACGGCACCTCCTCGAGGCGGAACACGAAGCGAGGGCTCGCCAGGATGGCCTGCAGCGCAAAGCGAATCGCCTGCTCGAAATCCCCCGTCTTGCGGCCTTGCTGATAGAAGCCGACGAGCACCTCGAGATCCGCAGGTGCGGTGGGACCGCGGAACGCCCGCGCCGCCAGGTGCTTCAGAATCTCGCCGGCACACGGGGCTTCTTCCGCCGCGGTGGTCGGCCGACACGAGAACACCAGACGCCGGCTCACCGTGTCAGAGACGCCGGTGACCGCGTAGGGGCCGTGCACCGTCATGTCGCGCAGGTGCGGCAGTAGCGTGACCCCGAAGCTCATGCTCACGTCGGCGAGCGTGTTCTCGACCGGAATCAGGATGTCGTTGATCGGCGCTTCGAACTTCTGAATGAACGCCGCCGACACCCGGTGCGGGCCGGCCTTCACTGAGATGCGCGCTGTCTTTGGGTCGAGGCTGTTCTTTGGATCCGACTCGCTCATGCCCGTGTTGAGGGGGATGACCGCCACGCGCTCGCCGTCGATCGCGATGTCCAGTTCCTCGGTCATGTCCATCACGCTGAGCGTGCTGCGGCCGTAGAGCCCGCCGAGCGGCTCGTTGTGCAGGTTCACGCCAATCACGTACTCGCCGTCGGCCGGGAAGATGTGCGTGACCGAGATGCCGCCTCTGGTGCCCATGGGCGCGCCGTCGATGTGCCGCATCTGCGACATGGTGCGGCCGACCTTGTAGGTGGCGGCGCTGGCCGTCGCTTCGCGGTCGCCCACCGCCAGGCGGCTGATCTGGCTGGCCGCACGCAGGTAGCCTTGCAGCACCGTGGGCGACAACCCCTGCACGTCGGCCACGTTGTCGAAGCCGGCACTCAGCGTGTCGGGCGGCAGGAACGCCGCGATGTCCACCTCGATGCCAAGCAGATCCTTGACCGCGCGGGTGTACTCGGCGCGGTTCAGGCGCTGAAACGGCCGCCATCCGGGATTCGGGTTGATGGACGCGTGTTCGTCCATGCGCGATTCGAGCGCCGTCGTCAGCGACGCCATCGTTGCGGCATCGGGCCGCCTGGCCCCGGCCGGCGGCATCATGCCGGCGCGCAACTTGCGAATGATCTTCTCGACCACCTGCGGCTGCTCCTGCGCCCGCATGGCGTTGAAGCTCGCGAGCGAGAGGCCGCCGGCCTTGGCGCGATCGCTGTGGCAGGTCGCGCAGTAGGTGGTGATGAGCTCGGTCTGCGTCGCGGCCGACAGCGTCGGGTCGACCGCGTGTGACGGGGCGGGCCTGGATGCCGGCGCACCTTGGGGGGCGGAGGCGGCAGGCGCCTGGGCCACCTGACGGGGCACGGCCGTCCGCGACGCGACCACGCGCGGCGAAGGCGCGCCGGTCTGCGCGGCCGCCGTCAACCCAAGCGCCGTGACGAGCGCCGCGCCTCCGAGCCATGTCGAACGTGTCGTCGTCATGCCTGGGTCATCCGATCCGCCATGGTCACTCCTGTGTGCGACAATCGGCTGGGGCGTTCACGGAGGCCCGAAGCCGTGTGACCGCTGCACCCGCCGGTGCGCGCTAGCACGACACACACTTGTGGTGGTTCTTCGCGCCGAGCTTCTCGAGCAGTTGCAATGCGTCGGGGTACGGCTGCGTGCGCTGCACCGGGCCGTTGGCCATGTCGGCGGTCGACTGCCCTTCACGAGTCACCCGGGTGACATCGCCACCCTGCGACACGAGGTACTCGATCATCTCCACGTCGCCGCGGGCGGCAGCCTGATGGAGCGCGGTGTTGCCTTCGTGGTCGGCGGCGTTGACGTCGGCGCCAAGCTCTTCGACCAGATACTTCACCGCCGCCATCATGCCGGTCGGCGCGTAGCGATGCGAGTTGGCCGCAAAGCCCTCGCCGTAGCCAACGCCGGCCGCGGCCTGCAGCGCGGTCACGCCCGGCCCGCCTACCGGCAGCGGGGCCAGGCCCGACACGTCGCCGCCTTCACGCACCCCGGCGTCGCCTACGCGGGGACGCCCCGCGGGCTTGGTCGTGGGAATGCTCGGGTCGGCGCCGTAGGCCACCAGCAGCTTCATCGCGTCGAGATCCGACGCGTAGGCCGCGCGCCAGAAGGCCGTGGCGCCGATCTCGTCGACGCCCGACAGGTCGAAGTTATAGCCGGAGTACCACACCTTGAAACGCAACCGGACGTTGGGGTCGGCGCCCTTGTCGAGCAGCGCCTTCATCGTGTCGAGGTAGGTCGTCTTCTGCTGCAGGTACGAACGCGGCTGCGGATACAGCGCCTTGGGGGCCCACTGCACGTTGACCACGCCGTACAACGGCGTCACGCCGTTCTCGGCCGCCAGATTGGGATCGGCGCCCCGATTGAGCAGATACAGGGCGACATCGAAGTGGCCGTTGGCGATGGCCAGCACGAGCGGGCTGCTCTTGTCGCCGGCGTTCACCTGATTCACGTCGGCCCCGGCGTCAAGCAGCACCTGTACTGCCTCCATCGAGCCCTGACGCACGGCAAAGAGCAGCGGAGTCAATCCGCCCTGCCAGCCGACGAGTTCGTTGTAGCGGAACTGCCGGTCGACGCCGGCCTTCCCGGTCTGTGGACCGCGCCGGCCACCGCCACCGCCGGCCTGCGCCTGCGCCGCAGCCGCGGGAGCGGGAGCGGCCGCGGGTGCGACCCCCGCCGGGCGGGCCGCGCCAGCATTCGGCTCGGGGGCGGGCGGGCCGGCAGGGCGATTCCCGCTCGCCGCGGGCGCGCCCGCAGCGGGTGCCGGCGGCTGCTGCTGGCGGAAGAACTCTTCCTCGGGGGAGGTCAACGACGCCAGGTTCACGACCTTGGTGGCGGCCTTCACGTCGGCGCCCGCCGCAACGAGCGCCTTCATGACGTCCACCCGCGAGAATGCCGCCGCGAACATCAGCGGCGTCTGCTGCATCGACGACTCCTTGGCCTCGAGATCCGCCCCGGCGGCTAGCAGGGCCTTCACGGCCTCCACGCTGCCCGAGGCCGAGGCGAGCATCAAGGGCGTCGTGCCGGTCGACGTGGCCGCCTTGGCATCCGCACTGGCCCTGAGCAGCACCTGCACGACCTCCGCGTTGCCATTGCGCGCCGCGATGACGAGCGGCGTATTGGCGCCCAGACGCGTCGTGGCCTTCACGTTGGCCCCGGCGTACACCAGCATCTGCGCCAGTTCCGCGTCGTTCTTCATGGCGGCCCAGTGCAGCGCGGTCATGCCGTCGCCCTGTGCGGCATTTACGTCGCCGCCCTGCTGCAGCAGCGTCTTGACACCCGTCCGATCGCCTTGCATGGCGGCGTCGGCCACCGCGCTTCGACCAGGCTCAGCACGGCTCTGCGCCACGCGATCCTCGGCCAGTCGAACGGCCAGCGCCGGCGACTGCGCCACGAGCACGGCCGATGCGAGCACACCCGCCAGCACGCCCGACGCGATTCCGCGCGGGGTCAAGGCACAACACATACGAAGTTGCATCGCGTTTCTCCTACAGCGCCGCCGTCGCCTCGGGCGCGGCATTCAGGTCCATGGCGGCCGTGCTATCGCCAAACGCCGCCCGGTCGCCCAGGCCGAGCAGGTGCATCGCGCCAAGCAGCGGATTGGCCATCGGCGTGCCGTCGGCCGCCTTGATGTGGAGCCCGCCCTTCAGCTGGCCACCGGCGTGGCCCGCGAAGATGAGCGGGCAGCGCTTGTGGTTGTGCACGTTCGAATTGCCCATCGGCGACCCGTAAATGACCAGCGTGTTGTCGAGCAGGCTGCGTTCGCCGTCGGGCGTGTTCTTCAATTTGTTCAAGAAGTACGGCAGCTGCGCGACGTGGTAGGTGTTGATCTTCTGGAAGTCGCGGATGCGATCTTCGCGGTCCTGGTGATGCGAGGCCGGGTGGAACCCGGCGCTCACTCCACTTTCCGGATACGCGCGGCTCGATCCGTCGCGGCCGAGCTTGAATGAGAACACGCGCGTGATGTCGCTCGCGAAGGCCACGGCCTGCAGATCGAACATCAAGCGCACGTGCTCCGCAAACGCGTCAGGCACGCCCACGGGAGCACCGGGCAACTCGCGCGGATCGCCGCTCGAATTCGACGCTTCCACCTTCTGGATACGGCGCTCGATCTCGCGCACGTCGTCCAGGTACTCGCCCAGACGCGCCTGGTCGGCGGGGCCGAGGTCGCGGCGCAGTCTGGCTACTTCGCTGGCGATGAAATCGAGGATGCTCTTGTCGCGCCTGCGGCGGGCCGCGCGCTCGGCCGGCGTGCTGCCCACGCCGAACAGCTGATCGAAGGCCGCGCGCGGGTCGCGAATCATCGGCAGCGGTTCCTTGGGCGAGGCCCAGCTGACCGTGTCGGTGTAGACGCAGGAGTAGCCGTAGGCGCAGCCGCCGGCCTGGTCGATGCTCTCGATGCAGAGCTGCATCGACGGGATCGGCGTGTCGTGACCGACCTTTTGTGCATAGAACTGGTCGAGCGACGTGCCGGCCACGACGTCTGACCCTTGCGTCTGCTTCGGGTGGCTCTGCGTGAGGAACACGGCGCTCGAGCGGAAGTGGTCGCCGCCGATCTCGGGCAGTTCGAACGCTTCGGCGTTGCGCACGTCGGTATTGCTCACGATCGTGAGGTGCTCACGCAGTGATTCAAGCGGCGCGAGGCTGCTCGGCGACAGATCGAACGCCCGGCCGGTCGCAGCGGGCGCCCACATGTGTTTCTGGATGCCGATCGCCGTGCTGCCGGCCGACCCGTGCACCATCTCGATGGCAGCCAGCCTCAGCTTGCCGCCAGCCGCGGTCTGGGCCAGGGCCGTGCGGGCCGGCACCATGGCCTCCAGGAACGGCAGCGCCACGGTGACGCCGAGGCTCTTGAGCGCCGTGCGGCGGGAGAGGTGCTTCTGAGTAATGAACATAGATGACCCGCTTGCTCTCTATCGATCTGCCGTGGTGTCGGTGCCTTCGACGCGGCTCATCCTGAACGCGGCGGAATTCACCACGCCGAGGACGAACGCCGAAAGACGATAGTCCTGCCTGCCGGCGTCGCGAATCACGCGCCGCACCGTGGGCATGTCGTACGGTTGCACCCGTCGCCCAAGGGCATACGTCATCAGACGCTCAGTAAAGCTCAGAAGAAACGCGTCCTGATGCTTGAGCAGCGCCTCGCGCAGCCCGGCCGGGCCGCTCATCTTCGTGCCGTCGTAGAGCTCGCCGACGGCGTCCACCGGCACTTCGTTGTCCTTGATGCGCCATTTCCCGGTGACATCGAAGTTCTCGAGCGCGAGCCCGAGCGGGTCGATCACCCGATGGCACGACATGCACGCCGGGTTCGCACGGTGCTGTTCCATCCGCTCACGCACCGACAGATTCTTGCCGTCCTTGCTTCCGCCGGTCTGGTCGAGCGCGGGCACGTTCGGCGGCGGCGCGGGCGGCGGCGACCCGAGCAACACTTCCATCACCCACTTACCGCGTTGTACCGGCGAGGTACGGTCGGCCACCGACGTCAGCAGCAGCACGCTGGCCTGTCCCAGAATGCCCCGACGTTCGTCGGGGACCTGCACGCGCCGGAACTCCGGGCCCATCACGTTCGGGATCCCGTAATGGCGTGCCAGCCGTTCGTTCACGAACGTGTAGTCGGCGCGCAACAGGTCGAGCGCGCTGCGGTCCTCGCGCACCAGGCTGGCGAAGAACAACTGGGTTTCGTGCACCAGATTCTCGGCCAGGGTGTAATCCCAATACGGGAACAACAGTGCGTCGGGCCGGATCTTGTCGACGTCCTGCAGCCGCAGCCACTGCGACGCAAAGCGCGTGGACAACGAGTCGGCGCGCGGATCGGCCAGCATGCGCCGCACCTGTTTGTCGACGCCGGCTGCGGTCTTCAGTCCGCCGGCCGTGGCCACCCGTACGAGCTCGGGGTCGGGACCGGCGCCCCACAGAAAGAAGGACAGCCGCGACGCCAGGTCGAGGTCGGCCACCTGGAACGTCTGGCCGACACGCGCGGCGGCTGGCGGCTGCTCGAGCCGGAACACGAACCGCGGGCTCGCCAGCAGGGCCTCGAGCGCGGCCTGGATGCCGGCTTCAAAATCGGCGCCTTTGCGTCCTTGCTCGTAGAACCGGAACAAGGTCTGCACATCGCCAGAGGTCGGGGGTTCGCGGTACGCCTGCGAGGCCATGCGCCCCAGGATGTCCGTGGCGCACGGCGCCTCTTCGGCCAGCGTCGTAGGACGGCACGAGAAGACGCGACGGCGGCTCACGGTGTCGGACACGCCGGTCACGCTGAAGGGCCCGCTGATGCTGAAATCGCGCACGTGCGGCAGGGTCGTGATGCCAAACCCGCTGCCGATCTGCGAGTCGGCCAGGGTGTAGTCCTGGGGCGCAAGGATGTCGTCGACCGGCGCCTCGAACTGGCGCAGGAACGCCGCCGACACGCGCTGCGGACCGGCCGTCACGTGCACCTTCGGCGACTGCAGGTTCATCCCGTTGACGCCCTCTTCGCTCATCCGAGGGTCGATGTCGAGCACGGCCACGCGCTGACCGTTGAGGGAAATCTCGATCTGCTCGCCGCGCACGATGCTGCCGTACAACTGGCCCGTGGGAATAGCGTGCAGCATCACCCGGAAGCTGTATTCGCCATCGGCCGGGAAGACATGCACGAGCGACACGCCGCCCCGGGTGCCGACCGGCGCGCCCTCGATGTGCTCCATCTGGGACTGCGTACGGGGCACCTTGTAGGTGGCTTCCGTGGGGGTAGAACTCGGGTCGCCCAGCGCGAGCGTCGCAATTCGTCCTGCGGCGCGCAGATAGCCTTCCATGAGCGCGGGCGAGAAGCCCTGTGCGTCGGCCACGTTATCGAAGCCGTTGCTCAATGTGTCGGGCGGCAGGAACGACGAGACGTCGACGTCGATGCCCAGGAGCCCTTTCACGGCAGTGGCGTACTCGGCGCGGTTCAAGCGCTGGAAGGGACGCCACCCGGGATTGGGACTCATCGACGCCAGTTCGTCCATGCGCGACTCAAGAGCGGTAGTGAGGGCCTCGATGGCGGCCGCATCTGGCCGCTTCGACCCGGCTGGCGGCATCATTCCCGCACGCAACTTGCGGATCATCTTCTCGATGACCTCGGGATGCTCCTGCGCGCGCATGGCGTTGAAGTTGGCCAGCGACAGCCCGCCGGCCTTGCCGCGCTCGCTGTGGCACGTGGCGCAGTAGGTCGTCACCAGTTCGGTCTGACGCACGGCCGTGAGCCCGAAGGCGACCGTGCCGTGAGAGGCCGCGGCTGGCATCGTCGTCCGGGGTGTGGCAACGGTCGCGCCCGGACGAGCGGCAGCAGGCGCCTGAGGCGTGGCGCCCTGCTCGTCGTGAGCGAAGGCAACCAGACCTGCCAGCAGCGTGGTGGTCGCGATGGCGAACGCGAACTTCTTCATGACCGCACCCGGACAGATGACGCTAAGTACCTGATTCCAGACACCAACACCCATCGAGTATACGGCCGATTTACGCAGGTTCTGGCGACAGCGGACGCACTTTGTAGTCTTGCCGTGTCTCTAGATGTCTCGGGGCCTGTCACCGAGACGACCGGAGGCATGGCGTATCCTGCCACCTCGGGAAGACGTCCAACCGGCGAGGTCATTTTCGATGCAACTCTCCAAGCTCTTTGGTGGCGGCGATCCCGAACTGGCCCAGTTCCCAGACCCCGCGCTGGACGTCCGCGCCTCGTCGACCGGGCACACGGCCGTACTGGCCGGCGGCTGCTTCTGGTGCACCGAGGCCGTGTTCCTGCCGCTCGACGGCGTGCAGGCGGTCGTCTCGGGCTACATCGGCGGCGCGGCCAGCACCGCCAACTACCAGGCGGTCTGCAGCGGCTCGACGGGCCACGCCGAAGCCATCCAGATCACCTTCGACCCGGCCGTGATCACTTTCGGCCAGTTGCTGAAGGTCTTCTTCTCGGTCGCCCATGACCCGACGCAGCTCAACCGCCAGGGCGGCGACCGCGGCACCCAATACCGGTCGGCCATCTTCCCCGCCGACGCCGAGCAGACAGCCGTCGCCGAAGCCTACATCGCGCAGCTGAATGTCGCCGGAGCGTTCCCGGCGCCGGTGGTCACCACAGTGGAATCCGCCGGCCCGTTCTACCCAGCTGAGGGTTACCACCAGAACTTCGCGGCACGGAACCCGGCCCAGCCATACGTGGCCGCCGTCGCGCGACCGAAGGTCGAGAAGCTGCAGAAGTATTTCGGCGACCGCTTGAAGCGCCCCTGACGAGTTGCGGACGGCTGCTGCCGTTCAGTCCGCCTGGCTCGCCGCTCGAGGGCGTCGCGCCACCGTCGCGAGCGCGGCAGGGAACCCCGGCGGACAGGACTCGTCAGATGTGGACGAGGAGTATCGAGCCGTGAATGTGTTACGCAGCGCGAAGTTCCTGGTGAAGGCGCCTCTGATTCTCGCGTTTCTGTTCGTCATCAACCTGATGACCTCGCCAGGGCACTGGTGGATACAGTGGCCCGCACTGGGCCTGGGCATCGCCTGGGTGCTGAGTCTGTTCCGAGTGCTCCGGGCGGTGGTGCTCGCGGGTGGACTCGCCGCGCTGGCGGCCGTCCTGATGCGCCGGCGGGCCTAGCCGCCACGGCGCAACTGCTGGCAGCCGGGGTGCCGGGCGGGCACTTGGACGTGCCGTCCGGCAACGCAACGCGCTGCCGTTCCGCCCACCGCCGACGTTCCCGTGGTCTCGTCATCACCACGCGTCTCCGTGAGGGGCAGGTGCAGACCTGAGTCTGCCAGGGCCTACGGCACATCGATTGCCAACGCCGCGCCGTAGAGCATGGTGCGGTCGTTGTCGCGCGCGCCCCACGTGAGCAGCGTGCCCGTGTCCTTCATTACTTCGGCACCGTGGACGGTCGCGCCATTCACCGTCACCACGATGGGCGCCGCGAAATCCACCGCATCGGGCGAGAGCAGCAGCGTGAAACGGGCGACGCCGCGCGTGCGTACCTCGAAGCGGTTGCCCATGCGCGTGACATCCACGCGGCCCGACGGACGGCCCCGCGCGTAGAGCTTCCGTTCAGGCCCGCGGCGTGCTTCGGGCGGAAACGGACCGCGCAGCGCCTCGATGTGGCCGCCCCGGTCAACCGTGATGTCGATCTTGCCGCCGGTGGCCCGCTCGAACCCGGCCAGAATCTCGGGCAGGTCCGCCACGGGGCGGTCGTCGATTTCCACGATCTTGTCGCCCACGACAAGCCCCATCAACTGCGCATCGGATCCCTGCACTACCTGCACGATGCGCGTGCTCTTCTCTTTGCGCGAGTCGCCGCGAATCCCGAAGTCGGGGTCGAACCGCTCCGAGAACGTATTCACGTCGGCCAGCGGCACGTCCGACGGGCGCGCGCCGAGGGCGTCGACCACGAGCCACTGCACCCGGTTGTAGCGGTCCACGCGCTCGGTCTCCCACGAGAGCAGTGCGGGATGCGGGACGCGCGGATGGTCGTGCACGAACGCCTCGTACTGGCCGCGCTCGCTCGCCCACCAACTCGTGTCGTGGCCGCCGGAGGTCTGCGGCCGAAAGGTCATCGATACACCGGCCGTGTCGAGCAGCTCGAGATAGGGCGCGATCCGCGCCGCGGGGTACTTGGGATCGTTGAAGCCGTTGATGACGAAGAAAGGCCGGTTGACCAGGTTCGAGATGTACAGCTGACCGTCGGCCAGCACCGACGGATTGGCCAGCACTCCGGGATTGCCAATGAGCGGCAGAAACGACGCAAACGTCGTCGGCACCTTCATGGCCAGAAAGAAGGCGCCCGTGCCGCCGTCCGACGTGCCAGTAAGGTAGATGCGCGACTCGTCCACGTTGTATTGCCGCTTCACGCGATCGATGAGCGACAGGATGTTGTCCACCTGCGGGCCGTGCCACCACGCCGCGTCGGCCCAGCCAAACGGATGGAGGTAGATCTGCGGCTCCCCCTTGATGCGATTGTCTCGCCGGCGCCGGCCTTCTTCTGGATCCTGTCGATCCACGCCGCCATGCAGTTGCACGCGCACCGGCCACGGCCGCGACGGGTCGTACTCGACCGGTACGTCGATGAAATTGTCAAACGCCACGCCGGTCTGCGCGGTGCCGCGCATCGCGCGCTCGCCCACCTGCGCCTTGGCATACTGCCGCCCGCGCTTCAGCGCGGCCCACGCGGCGTCGAACGCGACGCCGGCCTTCAGCAACTTCTCCGCTTCCTTCGCCGCATCTCTGGGCGAGTCCGCTCGCCAATAGGCCTGCCAGAGCGCGTCCATGGCGGGCGTCTGCGCGTCAAGGGGCGTGAGCCAGACGACGAGCGCCCCGGCCAGGGCCGCGACCAACGTCAGCATGCGATCTGGAACGGCGAACGACGACATCCTCATCATGGATCCTCGCCCCCGCGAGGCGCGCGCGGCGAATCGGACGTATTCTGACCGGGCCGGCCAGCTACGCCAAGCCCCTCGCACTGCCCACCGTGACGCCGTCCGCCCCCCTTCGCACCGCCCTGACCGCGCTCGGCACGCTGCTCGCGACCTGGGCGGGCGTCGTGTGGCTCACCGGCGGCTTCGTGTTTGCCGTCGGCGGCGTGCGGGTGTCGTCGCGCAGCGCGGCTCGCCCGGCAGTGCTGGCGATACTATTTCTGGCCGCCGCTCTTCGGGGACAATCCGCCGAGCAGCGCCGGCGCCTCGTCGCGCGCGCGCGGCAGCGCGGAGATCGGTACTCGCCAGCAGCGGCCGCAGTCCTGGCCATGGCCGTGGCCGCGACCTCGGCGGTGTTCGGCGCACACGTCGCGGGCGGAGCCGATGCGAGCGGCTACGTCAGCCAGTCCCGCCTGTGGGCCGAGGGACGCATGCGGGTCGAGGGGCCCGACCTGGTGCCGGCCGACTGGCCTGCGAGCGGGTGGTTGGTCGCGCCCCTTGGCTATGCCCCGTCCCACGTGGCCGGGGCACTCGGTCCCACCTATGCGCCAGGCCTGCCGTGGCTCATGGCCGCGGGGGCCGCCGTGATGGGCGAGGCCGGGCGCTACCTCTGGACCCCGCTCTTTGTTGGCCTGCTCGTGTGGGGCACCTTCCTTCTGGCGCGGCGTGACGCGCCGCCCCTGGTGGCACTTGCCGCGGCGCTGCTCGTGGCCACGAGCCCGCCGGTGCTCTTTGCCGCAATGCAGACGATGAGCGACATTCCGGCGGCGGCGCTCTGGCTTGGCGCCCTGCTCGCGCTCACATCCCCCCGCGCCGGATCCGCACTCGGGTCGGGTGCGTTGGCCGCCACGGCCTTGATCGTGCGCCCGAATCTGGCACTTGTGGCGGGGGCGGTGTGGATGGCAGACTTCGCCGCCAACAGCGGGCGGCATCCAGTCGAGCCGACCACGCTCGCGAACGGCGACAACCGGCGCGCCCGTGTCATTCGCGCCGCGCAGTTCGCGGCGCCGGTGGCCCTGGCGGCCGGTGCCGTTGCTGCCGTGAACACCGCGTTCTGGGGCTCGCCTGTGGCGTCGGGCTACGGCGCCACGAGCGACCTGTTTCTCGCCGCCAACGTGCCAGACAATCTGGCGCGCGTGTGGCGCTGGACGGTCGAGACGCGCGGCTACTGGTGTGTCATCGGCATCATCGCGTTGCCCTGGATCCTGGTCTCGCAGGATCGGCGGCGCGCCTGGCCCGCTGCCGCGCTCGTCGGTGCGGTCGTGGCGAGCTACCTCGTCTACGCGGTGTTCGAGGAGTGGTGGTACCTGCGTTTCTATCTGCCCGCGTGGCCCGTGCTGGCGTCGGCGGCGATGCTGGTGACATGGCGCATGCTGAAGCGATGGTCCGACGACGGCGCCGCGGTGGCCGTCGCGGCAGCGGCCTGCATGTTCGGCGCGGGCGCCGTGAAGGACGCGGCTGCGTCGGGCACGTTCGGCCTATGGAAGGCTGAGCAGCGCTACGCGGCGGTTGCCGCGTTCGTGCAGGCTAATGCGCCTGAGCGTGCCGTGATGCTGGCCGTACAGCATAGCGGCGCAATCACGTACTACACCCGTCGCGCGATCGCCCGGTGGGACTATGTCGAACCCGGAGGCCTCGACGCCTTCTGCCTGCGCCTGCTCGCAGATGGCCGGGAGGTGTGGCTCGTCGTGGACGACTGGGAGGAAGCCGGATTCCGGCGGCGCTTCGTCAGCGAGACGCGTGGGCACCTCGAGTGGGCGCCACTTGGCGAAGCGCGCGTCGGCACGGCGCGCGTGCGCGTCTACGACCTCACGACGCCCACGCGTGCCACAGGGCCGGCGCTCATCCCGGTCCACACCAAGGCGCCGTGGCCGTGGGCACGGGTCCACCGGCCGCCCCCGGCGAAGTAAGATCGAGGCCTGTGACGCGCGCACGCTCGACGCTCATCGCCATCCTCGCCTGCCTGGCATTCGCGGCTGCCGGATGGGCCTCGCGTGCGGAGCTCGACGAAGTGGTCGTCGACGGTGTGCGCCAGCGCATCGCGCTCGTCCCGTCGGGGCAGCCGTTCGTAGCGTTCCTGGCGCTCTCTGCGCTCGGCGCCATCGGCGCGGCGATCCTCGTGTCGAGCGCCAGGCGAAAGGACACTGCCGGTTCGAGCGTGGGCGCGCTCGTGTTGCCGATTTTTGGTCTGCTGGCGCTCGTCGTGCCGTACCTGCCGGTCGTGCCCGACTGGTGGCCCGCGCTGCAGGCCATGGCGGGACCCGGACAGTGGATCGTGTGGGCGGCTGTCGCCACCCAGATGATCTGGACGCTGTGGCCGTCGCTGGCGCCACTCACCTTGTGGATCGCAGGACGCAGCCTTCGCGCCCACACCGTCGCGATCTGGCTGGCGACCGCCGCAGCGGCCGGCGTGGGTGCCGCGCGGCTCACGCACACCACCCTGTTCCCCTCTGGCGACGAGCCGCACTACCTGGTGATGGCGCAGAGCCTGTGGCGCGACGGTGATCTGCTGATCGAGAACAACCACACGCGACGCGACTACGCCGAGTACTACGCGCGCGATCTCGAACCGCATTACCTCACGCGCGGCATAGACCGCGAGATCTATTCGGTACATCCGGTGGGGATGCCGCTGCTCGTGGCGCCCGTGCTCGCGGCCGGCGGCTACACGCTGGTGGTCGCGTTCTTCATCGCCATGGCGGCCACCGCCGCCACCCTTGCCTGGCGCTGGGTCCTGGCCATGACGGGTGCGCCGGGCGCAACCACGCTCGCGTGGGCGGCCATCGTGTTCTCGGCGCCGTTCCTGATCAACGCGTTCACGATTTATCCGGAAGTGCCGGCAGGCCTGGTCGCGGCCCTCGCGGTGATGCTCACGCTGCGTCCCACTCCGGATCGCCGGCCCTGGCACGACGTAGCGGTGAGCGCGCTGGCGGCCCTCTTGCCGTGGCTCAGCAGCAAATACGCACCGATGTCGGCGGCCATACTCGCCGTGGCGCTCGGCCGTATCTGGTGGCCCATGCACCAGTCCGAACGGCCCGATCGCAGCGTGGCCTCGCTCGTGCGTCTGGGCGGGCCCTACGCCGTCAGTCTTGTGGGATGGTTCGCCTTCTTCTACGCCTACTGGGGCAAGCCGTGGCCGAGCGCGCCGTACGGACGGATGCTGCAGACCGAAGTGGGCAACACGCTCTTCGGTGTACCGGGCCTCTTCTTCGACCAGGAATACGGGTTGCTGGCGTATGCACCAGCCTACGTGCTGGCCGGTTTCGGTGTGTGGACGATGGCGCGGCGGCCGGGCGCGCTGCGCCGCCTGAGCATCGAGGTGTCGCTCATCGTCGCCGCGCTCGCCGTCACGGTGGGCGCATTTCGCATCTGGTGGGGCGGGTCGGCGGCGCCAGGCCGCCCGATGGCCTCGGGCCTATTGCTGTTGATGCTGCCAATGGCCGTGCAGATTGGATCGGCGGCTACGGCGCCTGCGCGCCGGGCTGCCCAGCACGGGCTCGTCTGGCTGGGCGCGGCGCTGTGCACCGTGCTGCTCTTCGCGCAAGAAGGCCTGCTCGTCGCCAATGGGCGCGACGGCACGTCGTCGCTGCTCGAGTGGCTTTCGCCGCGCTGGCCACTCTGGCGCCTCGTGCCGACTTTCATCGCGCATGAAGCGCCGCGGGCGCTCGTCGACGTGGCCGTGTGGCTCGTGGCGGTGGCGCTGGGGTCGTGGGCGCTTGGCCGCGTGCGACCCGCGTCGCGTGGCGCGGCATCGCTGGCGGCACTCACGGGTACTTTGATTGTGACCATTTGCGGCGCGGTGGGTATGCGCGCCCTGCCTGACCACCCGGCGCCTCTGCCCGACGTGAACTTGAGCGCCCGAGCCCGGCTGACGATGCTCGATGCGTTCGATCGCGTCAGTCGTCCGTACGCGCTGCGATACGCCCCGCTTCGCCTCGCGAGCGCCGACGAGGCGGAGAGCGCAATGGCCCTGACCGTGGCCGCTGGCCAGCGCCCCGAGCCGCAGCCAGTGCGAGTGCTCCACAACGGCCGCTTCTCGCTGCCAGCCGGTCGCTATCGCGTGGTCGTGCAGTGGGAATCACGCGATCCCCTGCCTGCCCGCGCCGAAGCCACCATCGGCCTGCAGGTGGGCCGCATCGGCGGGCCGCTGCACGAGTGGACCGTGTCGCCAACGCCGGGCGGCTTGTGGCACGAGGAGTTCGTGCTGCCCGTCGATGCCGGCTTCGTCGGCTTCCGCGGGACAGCCGAGGCCGAGCGCTCGATCGCTCATCTGCGCATTGAAGCGCTCGACGTGGTCGACGAGGGGGCCCGCACCGTGACACCGCAGGTGCTGGCAGCGGCCGCATACGGCCCGCTGGTGGTGCTCTTCCACGACGGCGCGCTCTATCCAGAGGCCGGTGGGTTCTGGACCACGGGCGAACGTCAGGCGCGCGTGACCGTCTCCTGCGACGGCGGCTGCGGGCACGGCGTAGTGCTGCGCGTGCACAGCGGCAAACGGCCCAACCATCTGCGGCTGTCGTCGCACGGCTGGAGTCGCGAGGTCGATCTCGAAGGCGAACGCGCGGTGGACGTTCTGGTGCCACCGCCGCCCACCGGCACCGTCATCCTGCTCGACGCGGTGACGACCACAGGATTCGTGCCCTTTGACGTGGACCCGTCCATTCGCGACCGACGCTACCTGGGCGCATGGATTGAACCCAGAATGGCGCCAGAGGAGCCCCGTTGATGTCGATTGCCGATCTTCGCCGAGACTATCGGGCGCGCGCGCTGTCGGACGCCGACGCGCACGCCGATCCGATCGTGCAGTTCCGCCAGTGGCTCGACGACGCCGTACGCGCGGAGTTGCTCGATGCGACCGCGATGACGCTCGCGACCGCGTCGACCGATGGCGTGCCGGCCGCCCGCATCGTGCTGCTCAAGGACGTGGGCGCTGACGGCTTCGCGTTCTTCACGAACTACGAGAGCGACAAGGCCGCGCAACTCGAGGCCAACCCGCGCGCGTCTCTCGTGTTCTTCTGGGCCGACCTGGAACGGCAGGTCCGCGTCAGCGGTATCGTCGCGCGGGTGGACGCCGCGCAGAGCGACGCGTATTTCGCGTCGCGTCCGCTCGACAGTCAGATTGGCGCTTGGGCGTCGCCGCAGAGCCGCGTGATTGGCGACCGTGGCGTGCTCGAACACGCGATCGCCGAGGCCTCGGAACGCTTTGCCCGTAGCGCCGTGCCGCGCCCGCCGCACTGGGGCGGGTACGTCGTGGCCCCCGAGACCATCGAGTTCTGGCAGGGCCGCCCGAATCGCCTGCACGATCGCCTGCGCTACCGACGCGCCGCCGGCGCGTGGATGCGCGAACGCCTCGCGCCGTAGTTGTAACGGTTGTAACGGGGCCTGTCACCGCTGCAGTTACTGGGTGGCGCAAAAACTGCCACTACCGCAGCATTCGGGGGTCTGCCCCCAATGCCCTCAATGGCACAATTCTCGCTTCGACGGGGTCTGCCCCCGCCATTTCTGCCAATGACGGCAGCGTAAGGGAATGCAACGGTGACAGGCCCCGTTACGTTCCGTTACATGCATTGCACCGCTCAAACTACCACCTGATAGAGCCCTCGCCGATGCGGACTGCGGCTCCCCCCACATGGACACGTGAGGTGTCGCCGGTCGCCGACACCTGGACGCGCGCACACAGGCGGCTCGGCCGTCCCATCTTCACGCCTTGCAGGCTCACGATGTTGTCTCGCGCGGCTATCGGCACAACGCCGTGCTTCACGAGATACGCCGCCAGCGGCCCGGTGGCGCTGCCAGTCGCTGGGTCTTCGACTACACCTGCCTCCAGCGCGAACATGCGCGCATACACGGTGGCGCCGTCAGGGGCCGGCGCCGCGCTGAACACGAACAGGCCAATGTGGGCCCCGCCGAATGCGCTCGTTAGCGCCCGCACGGCCGAGCCATCGGGTTCGCAGGCATCGACCGCCGCGCGCGTCGCCAGCGGCACATAGAAGAACGCCGCGCCGCACGACCCTTCGATGACGGGCAATCCCGTCGCGGCCCACGACGCCTCGTCCACGCGTAGCGCGTCGAGCACGGTCGCCGCTGCCACGAGTGGCGTGCGGAACTCCGGCCGCCCCTGATCCATCCACGCCCGTGCGAGCACCCCCTCGTGCCACTCGAGCGCGACCGGCGTCGGGCCGACGTTCAGGCCAAACACCCAGCGCTCCCGTCCCGCCGCGATCACGCCCGCGTCCACGAGCGCAAACGTGCTGCCGATGGTGGGGTGCCCCGCCATCGGCATCTCGCGACCCGGCGTGAAGATGCGCATCCGCATGTCGGTGCCGGCCGACTCGGCCGGCAGGATGAACGTGCTCTCGGCGAAGTTCATCTCGTTGGCGAGTGCCTGCATGTCGGCCGTGTCGAGCCCGCGCGCGTCGGGGAACACGGCCAGCTGGTTGCCTTCGAAGGCACGGTCGGTAAAGACGTCGTAGTGCAGGTAGTCGATGGTCCGCATCGGCCCGATTCTAGCGGGACCACGCCGACCGCGCACGCTGAGCCGCGCGCCGCGCACTCACCCGCCGCGGACCAGAAAGCCTGCACTACAATCGCCGCGGCATGGCGCACCGTCCCACGACTGCCCGCAAACTGACAGCCGTGGGGCTCGCTGTCGCGCTGCTCGCGACCATCGGAGTGGCGCCATCGGCGGCGCAGACGCTCACCCTCGTAGCGCCAGCAGCCCCCGGCGGCGGCTGGGATCAGACGGCGCGCGCCATGCAACGCGCCCTGCACGAGGTCGATCCGCACGCTGCCGTTCAGGTGGAGAACGTGCCGGGCGCCGCCGGCACCATCGGACTGGCGCGCTTCGTCAGTGCCGAACGCGGACGTCCCGACGCGCTGCTCGTCATCGGGCTGGTGATGGTGAGCGGCATCGCCACCAACGGCTCGGCGGTGTCGCTGGCCGACGTCACCCCGATCGCGCGCCTCACGGGCGAGCATGAGGTGATCGTCGTGCCGGCGGATTCGCCGTTCCGCACGCTCCAGGATTTCGTGGGCGCGCTGAAACGCGCTCCGCAGAGCGTGTCATGGGGCGGCGGTTCGGCCGGCGGCACCGACGACCTGCTCGCGCGATTGCTGGCCGAAGCCGTGGGCGTCGCGCCGGCCGAGGTGAACTACGTCGCATTTTCCGGAGGGGGTGAAGCGCTCGCCGCCGTGCTCGGCGGACAGGTGACGGCCGGCGTGGGCGGACACAGCGAGTTTGCGCAGTCCCTCGCTGCCGGGCAGCTTCGAGCGCTGGCCACCTCGGCTCCCGTGCGCGAACCCGGCATCGACGTGCCGACCCTGCGCGAGTTGGGCGTGCCGCTCGACCTCGCCAACTGGCGCGGTGTCGTGGCGCCGCCCGGCATCAGCGCCGCCGAGCAGGCGAGGCTGACGACCCGCGTGCGCGCCCTCGCCAGCAGCGCCGCCTGGCGCGAGACCCTGCAGCGCACGGGCTGGACCGACCTCTATGCCGACGGCCCCGCCTTCCGGCAGTTTCTTCTGGCGGAACAGGCGCGCATCGTCGGCGTGATCGAACGGCTGCAGGCGGGCCGCACCGCGACTCCCCGCGCCTTCACCCCATCGCCCCGCACGGCGCCGGCGACCGCAGTGGTCCTGACCCTGGCCCTTGGGGCTCTGCTGGTCTGGCAACGCCGGGCCTCGGGCGCCGGTACCGCGGTCTCGCGCGGCGGACATCGGCGGGTTGCAGCCATTGCCGCGGCCTGCCTCGCACAGTCGCTGCTCATGCCGATTGTGGGCTTCATCCCAACCGCAGCCGCCGTGTTCGCCACCGGCGCCTATGCACTCGGCAGCACGCGCGTGGTGCGCAACATCGCCGTCGGCGTGGCAGTGGCCTCGGTGCTGGCCACGCTGTTCAGTGCCGGCCTCGACGTGCCACTCCCCATGGGCGCGTGGACGCGATGAGCGCCTTTGCGTCGCTGGCGGAGGGATTCCAGCTCGCGCTCTCCGCCACCAATCTTGGCTGGGGGCTGGTCGGTGTCACGCTTGGCACCGCGGTCGGCGTCCTGCCCGGCATCGGTCCCGCCCTCACCGTGGCGTTGCTGCTGCCCGCCACCTACGGACTCGACCCAACGGCGGCGTTCATCATGTTCGCCGGCATCTATTCGGGCGCGATGTACGGCGGTTCCACGACATCAATCCTGCTCAACACGCCAGGTGAGAGCGCCACGATCGTCACGGCCCTCGAGGGCTACCAGATGGCCAAGCGCGGCCGCGCGGGCGCGGCGCTCGCCACGGCGGCCATCGGTAGCTTCGTCGCGGGCACGCTGGGCACACTCGCCCTCACAGTATGCGCGCCCACCATGGCGCGGGTAGCGATTGCGTTTGGACCCGCCGACTACCTCGCCCTCATCGTGCTGGCCTTCGTAGCCACCGCGTCGCTGCTCGGCTCGTCGCGCACCGCCGGGTTGCTCAGCCTGGCGGTGGGCGTAGTGCTGGGCCTCATCGGCATCGACCGGTTGAGCGGCGACGCGCGCCTCACCTTCGGCGTGCCGTATCTACTTGACGGCCTCGACCCTACCATCGTGGCCATCGGACTCTTCGCCGTGGGCGAGACGCTCGCCCTGGCGGCCGCGCCACCGGGCGCGTCGCAATTGCTGCCGCTCGAGCGCACGCGCTGGATGAGCGCCAGCGACTGGTCACGCTCGTGGAAGCCGTGGCTGCGCGGCGCGCTCATTGGCTTCCCGCTCGGCGCGCTGCCAGCTGGCGGCGCGGAGCTGCCGACGTTGCTCTCATATGCGATCGAGAAGCGGCTCACGAAGTACCCGGAGGAGTTCGGGCACGGCGCCATCGAAGGCGTGGCCGGCCCCGAAGCTGCCAACAACGCGTCGGCCGCAGGCACGCTCGTGCCGCTGCTCACGCTTGGCCTGCCGGCCTCGGCCACCGCGGCGGTGCTGTTGGCTGCGTTTCAACAATTCGGCCTGCAGGCGGGCCCTTTGCTCTTTCAAAACGAACCACAGTTCGTCTGGACGCTGCTCGCCAGTCTATATGTCGGCAACGTGCTGCTGCTCCTGCTCAACCTGCCGCTCGTGCGCCTGTGGGTACTCCTGCTGCGCATCCCCACGCCCCAGCTCTACGCCGGCATTCTCGTCGTGGCCACGGTGGGCGCCTGGAGCGTACACCGCTCGGCCGGTGATGTCGTAGCGCTGACGGCCATCGGTCTCATCGGCTACGCCCTGCGCCGCGCCGACTGCCCGCTGGCGCCCGTGATGATCGGCGTCATGCTGGGCCCGGCGGCGGACATGCACCTCCGACGCGCCCTGGCGGTGGCCGAGGGCGACTGGGCGGCGCTCGTGGCGCGGCCTCTGTCCGGCGGACTCCTGGTGATCACGGCGTTGGTGCTCGTGGGACCTGCGGCGTGGCGACGGTTGACCCGGGACCGTTTGCGGGTGCCCGGCGTCCAATAGGCAGCGTTACACTTACGCCAGGGTTGTCCGGGCGGGCCCGGACGTCCTCAACTGCGAGTCCCGCATGCTCACGCCACCATCCGCTCCTCTCGTCGTCGCGCTCACCGGCGCCACGGGCATCATCTACGGCGTGCGCCTGCTCGAGCGCTTGCGCGAGGCTGGCGTCGGCTCGCATCTGGTGATGAGCAAATGGGCCATCCAGACGATGCTGCAGGAAACCGATTACACCGTGGAGGGCGTGAAGCGGCTCGCCACCGAGGTGCACAGCCCTGAGGATTTCGGCGCGTCCATCTCGAGCGGCTCGTTTGTGACGCGCGGCATGGTGGTCGCGCCGTGCAGCATGCGCACGCTGGCGGCGGTGTCCACGGGCAGCGGTACCAATCTTATTCACCGCGCGGCCGACGTCATCCTCAAGGAACGGCGCAAGCTGGTGCTGGTGCCGCGAGAAGCGCCACTGAGCGACATCCACCTGGAACACATGCTCCGTCTGTCGCGCATGGGCGCGGTGATCTTCCCGCCGGTGCCGGCCTTCTACCAGCGGCCCGCCACGGTCGACGACGTCGTCAACCACACGGTGATGCGGGTGCTCGACCAGTTCGGCCTGCACTTCGACGAGGCCGGGCGCTGGACCGGGCGCCACGCGCCGGCGTCCTCCGCGCGCGGCTGACGGCTTCGGCCGGTCGCCCCTCCCATTCGTGCAAAGGCGGGCGCGCCGCCCGGCGCGTGCTGGTTTACACTCGGCTGATGCACATCCGTCTTGCGTCCACTGCCGTGCTGCTTGCCTCCCTTGCGGCCTGCTCGGCACCACCCGCTGCCCCGGCGCCGAACCCTGCACCCGCTGCGACCCCGCCTGCCGCCGAGCGCAAGTATCTGCTGGAGCGCGTCGACGACGCCGCCGTGGTGCAGCTCTACGCCGACGGCTTCACGGACCTGCCCCTCAACGAGAAGCGCCTCGTCTATCACCTGACGCAGGCCGCCATCGCCGGGCGCGACATCTACTGGGATCAGCGCTATGCGCACAGCCTCGCCATGCGTGGGGTGCTCGAACAGATTCTCACCCACAGCGCTGGGGTGGACCCAGCCACTGTGGCCGAAGTGACCCGCTACACGAAGCTCTTCTGGCTCAACTCCGGTCCCTACAACAACCTCACGGCCCGCAAGTTCGTGATGACGTGCACGCCCGCTGCGTTGGCCGCCGCGGCCGCGCAGGCCGCAAAGAACGGCGCCGTCTTCGCCACCGCACCGGGTGAGACGCTCGACACCCTGCTGGCGCGTCTCGGTCCGCGCTTCTTCGATGCGACGGTCGATCCGATGGTCACGCAGAAAACACCCGAAGGCGGCAAGGACATCCTGCAGGCGAGCGCCAACAACCTGTACGCGGGCGTCTCCACGGCCGACTTGAAGGGCGCTACCGAGAAGTACGGCCTGAACTCGCGCCTGGTGAAGCAGCACGGGACGCTGACCGAAGAAGTCTACCGGGTGGGCGGCCGTTACGACGCCCAGATCCGCGCCATCATCGGCCACCTGGAAGCGGCGCAGCCCTTTGCCACGCCTGCGATGCGCGATGCGCTCGCGAAGCTGGTGCAGTCCTATCGCAGCGGCGAAGCGTCCGACCGCCGGGCGTACGACATCGCCTGGGTGAACGACAAGAACTCACCCGTCGACACGATCAACGGCTTCATCGAGGTGTACCTCGATGCGCGTGGCGTGAAGGGCTCGTGGGAGGCACTCGTCTACTACGTGAACCCCCAGAAGACGGTGGACATCGAGAAGCTGGCGAGCAGCGCGCAATGGTTCGAGGACCGCATGCCCTGGGCGCCCGAATTCCGCAAGGCCGGCGTGAAGGGCATTACCGCCAAGGCCATCGACGTCGTGATCGAAACCGGCGACTCCGGCCCCATCACGCCGGTCGGGATCAACCTGCCCAACGATCAGAAGGTGCGCGAAGAACACGGCAGCAAGTCGGTGTCGCTCTCGAACGTGAACGAGGCCTACGACAAGTCCACTGTGCCGTCCCTGCGCCAGGAGTTCGCGTGGGCGCCCGAGGAAGTGACTCGAGCAGGCAAGTGGAACGCGTTGGCCGGCGAGCTGCACACCAACATGCACGAGGTCATCGGCCACGCCTCGGGGAAAGTCTCGGACAAGGTCGGCGGAAATCCAGCCACGATGCTGAAAGAGCAGTACTCGGCGCTCGAAGAGGGTCGCGCCGATCTCGTCGGGCTCTATTTCCTGGCCGATCCCAAACTGGCCGAACTCGGCCTGCTGAAGGCTGCGGACCAGGCCGAGATCGCACAGACCGAGTACGAGGGCTACACCAAGAACGCGTTGCTGCAACTGCGGCGCGTGCGCCAGGGCAGTCAGATCGAAGAAGACCACATGCGCAACCGGCAGATGATCGTGCGGTGGCTGATGGCCAACACGAAGGCGATTGACGTGCGCCAGCGCGACGGCAAGACGTTCTACGTGATGACCGACGCGAAGGCGTTTCGCGAGGGCGTGGGCAGGCTCTTGGCTGAGGTGCAGCGCATCAAGGCCGTGGGCGACTACGCGGCCGCCAAAGCGCTCTTCGAGACCCACGGCGTGCATTTCGACCCTAAGCTGCGCGACGAAGTCGTGGCGCGTGTCGATCGCCTGCAACTGCCGTCGTACACCGGCTTCGTCATGCCGAAGCTCACGGCGGTCATGGATGCGAGCGGCGCCATCAGCGACGTGACGATTTCGTATCCGCAGGACTTCACCGCGCAGATGCTGGAGTTCTCGCGGGCCGGGGCGAGCCTGAAGTAGACCAGCCAGGCGCTGACGGGACTGCCAGGGCGCGTACAGAATTGACGCGCGGAGGCTCGCCCTGCTCGTTTCGCTCTGCGCAGTCCGGGGAACCGCCAGGCAATTCCTGAACCGTCCCGCGGGCCGGCCAGGTGGCGCTCATCTTGCTCCACTCACGGCGTGGTGTCACCCGTTCGCCTGTACTTCCGTCGCCGTGCCCTGGTGTTGGTCGCCACCCTCATCCTGTGCGCCGGGTCAAGTGGCCGCCTCCTGGTCGCCGCGTCGCCAGACTCCGCCCCTGCCCTGCCGGCGCCGTCGGGCACCGTGGTGCATGTCTCCAGTGACGCCGAACTGCAGGCCGCCATCAGCGCCGTCACCTCAGGCACGACGATTGTGATCGCCTCAGGCACCTACCAGCTCTCGAACACGCTTTACCTCAATCGCGCGTTGAGTGATGTGGTCATCCGCGGCGCCACCAACAACCGCAACGACGTAGTCCTCGCAGGTCCGGGCATGGCCAATCCGAACTACGGCAACGTGCCCTTCGGGATCTGGACTGGTGGTGGAGTCACCCGACTCACGATTGCGAATCTCACGATTCGCGGCTTCTTCTTCCATCCGCTCATCTTCAATCCCGGCACCGTGCAACCGCGGGTGTACAACGTTCGGCTACTGGACGCGGGCGAGCAGTTCCTGAAGGCGAATCCCGACGGCGTGGGCGGCGGTGTGAACGGCGGCCTCGTTGAGTACTGCGTGTTCGAATTCACCACGCTGGCGCGCAGCGACTATACCAACGGTATCGACGTGCACACCGGTGCGGACTGGATCATCCGGCACAACCTGTTCCGGCGCATTCGCTCGGCGCAGGGCCTGGCGGGCCCGGCCATTCTCATGTGGAACAACTCGCGCAACACGGTTGTCGACAGCAACATCTTCATCGACAACCACCGCGACATCAGTCTGGGTCTCATTTCGCGAACGCTCAACGATCATACGGGGGGCGTGGTGCGCAACAACATGATTGCCCGTGCGCCCGGTATGGGAGGCGACGTGGGCATCGGCATCATGGACTCGCCAGGCACACGCGTGCTGCACAACACCATCTGGCTTGGCGGCGCCTATCCTAACGCCATCGAGTACCGTTTCGCTGACACGACCGGCCTGACCATTGCCAACAACCTGGCCGATGCTGCCGCGACCGCGCGCGAAGGTGCCACGGCCACACTCGCGGGCAACGTGTGGAACGCCACTTCCGCCTTCTTCGTGGCGCCGGGCACGGGCGACCTGCATCTCACTGGCGCAGCCGCGAGTGCCCTCGACAGGGCGACCGCGCCGGCCGATGCCACCATCGACTGGGACGGACAGGCGCGCCCTGGCGGCGCGATGGCCGACGTGGGCGCTGACGAACGCATGGTCGCCGCTCCTCCCCCGCCGCCAATCGAAATTTGCGATGACGGCATCGACAACGACGGCGACGGTCTGATCGACGAAGGGTGTCCGGTGATTCCTCCGCCGCCACCGACCCTCGTTGAGATCTGTGGTGACGGCCTGGACAACGACGGAGACGGATTGATCGACGAAGGATGCCCGCCGCCCCCACCGCCGTCGGAGCTGTGCGGCGACAACATCGACAATGACGGGGACGGCCTCATCGACGAGGACTGCACCGGGCCTAGTTCGCCCGCGGTCCCGGGCGCGCCGGCGAGGCTCAAGGGCCGCACCCGCGGGCGCGTGCTGTCGCTCGACTGGCTGGCTCCCATCTCGGGGGGCGGGACGACCGCGTACGTGCTCGAAGGCGGCGTCAACCCAGGCAGTACGCTTGTGAGCCTGCCGCTCGGCGCCGCTACGTCGGTCGTGATCCCCGACGTCGTGCCTGGCACGTTCCGGCTGCGCGTGCGCGCTACCGGTCCGGGCGGCATGGGTCCGCCCTCGAACGAAATCGCAGTCACGGTGGGCACGTGCCCCGCGGCCACGGCGCCTCGGGCGCTGACGGCCTACCTCAACGGCCCCCGTGTGACGCTGAACTGGGTCGACGACAGCGGCTGCGACACACGTCCCATCCGGCTTCTCGTAGGCAGCTCGAGCGGCGCCACCGATCTTGGCGCCGTCGCGGTTGGCGCCCCGCCGCTCGAAGCGGACATCCCCGCGGGGCCTTACTTCGTGCGGGTAGCCGGCGACACGGGTACGGCGTCCAACGAGGTCCGGCTGGCACCGTCTGGTCCGTGCCGGGCGCCCTCGTTCGGACTGACGCTGAGTGCGCGGGTGGTCGGGGGCCGGGTCGAACTGCAATGGTCGCCCGCGGTGCTGGCCGATGCGGCTGCTGCCGACGCGGCGACGCCGCTGACGTACAGGCTCGAAGCGGGACGGACCGCGGGCGCCGCCGACCTCGGCGTCGCCGGCGTGGGACGAACGACGACCTTCTCGGCGGCGGCTCCGCGCGGCCAGTATCATCTCCGCGTCCGGGCGTCCAACCTGTGCGGTGTGGGTGCCGCCTCGAACGACGTCGTCGCCACCGTGCCGTAGTGGTCCGGCCGCGGCCGGACAGCGGCGCTTGGCGAAAGATGGCATCATGACCGGGCGATGAGTCTCCGTTCGTATCGCGCGGGTCAAACCGTCGAAGACCACTGCCGCTCCTGCCACGAAGACCGCATCCACTCGATCGTGGTGGTGGACGGTCAGCAGCAGCCGCTGCGCGTCACCTGCGACTTCTGCGGCAGCGCACACAACTTCCGCGGCGGCGGGCGTACCTCGGTCGCTGGCCCTGCGCCCGCGCCGGTGGCCGCTCGTGATTCCCGGGCAGCACTGCCGGCGCCGCTTCCCCTTGTGAGCGAGCGCGAGTTCGCGGAGTTTGCCATGAACGACCCATCACCATCCGCACACCTCGAGGCGCTGCTGCGCCGGGTGATCCGCGAGGAAACCGGGCTCACGCCCGTGGCGCCCGCCGAGAAGTGGCGCAACGGCCATCTGGTGCTCAAGCCGGGCAAGCCGGGTGTGCAGGAAAAGAGCGTGCCCATCGAGACGTTCTTCCACAAGATCGTGATGTTGCGCAACCGCCTGCGCACGCTCGAACAGCAGGTGAACGGCTCCGATCTTCCCGACGACCAGAAGTTGAAGCTGCAGAGCTACATTACGGGCTGCTACGGATCGCTCACGAGCTTCAACATCCTCTTTGCCGACGAAGACGACCGCTTCGTGGGCGTAGCCAGCGACTGAAGGGTCTGACCCCCATGGCCAGAACAGTGCGCCGCGTGCATGCCACCGGGGCCCGCCCACGCGCCATCGCCCGGTGGTTTGCAACGACCCTGGCCGTGATCCTTTCGGTGGCGGCGGGTCCCGCAGTCCACGGACAGGCGGTGCGGCCTCGCGCGCGGGCCCTTGGCGTGCCGTTCACGGGCGCGCCAGGTCCGCTCAACGCGATTACCGACGTGGCCGGCGTCGAGGTGGGACATACGACCATCGTGCGCGGCGACGGTCCGCTCGTCGTGGGCCAAGGGCCGGTACGCACAGGTGTCACTGCCGTGCTGCCACGCGGCAAGCGGTGGGCACCGGTGTTTGCCGGATGGTTCGCGGGCAACGGCTTCGGTGAGATGACCGGCGCGCCCTGGGTCGTGGAAGGCGGTGTGCTCGGCGGCCCGGTAATGATCACGGGCACGTATTCGGTCGGCGCCGTGCGCGACGCCGTGAACAGCTGGTTTCATGAATCCTTGAAGCAGGTCATCCCATGGCATCAGCCCGTGGTGGGTGAAACCTCGGACGCGTTCCTGAACGACGGACAGGGCCAGCACGTCACCAAGACGCACGTGTTCGCCGCGCTTGACGGCGCCAGGGCAGGACCGGTGCGCGAAGGCAACGTCGGGGGTGGCACCGGGATGGTGGCCCACGGCTTCAAGGGCGGCATTGGCACGTCGAGTCGCGTCACCGGCGGCTATACCGTGGGCGTGCTGGTACAGGCCAACTATGGCACGCGCGAAAGCCTCACGATTGCCGGTGTGCCGGTGGGCCGCGAGATCACTGGCGCCGAGCGGCGCCGGGCCGCGGCGCCGCCAGCAGACCGCGACGGCTCGATCATCGTGGTCGTAGCCACCGATGCACCGCTCCTGCCCCACCAACTCGAACGCCTCGCCCGCCGCGTGCCGATGGGCATCGCGCGCCTTGGTGGCACAGCGTCGAACGGCTCGGGCGATATCTTCATCGCGTTCTCGACCGCGAACCCAGGCGCCGCGGCTGACACCGGCGTCACGCCGATCACGTGGCTGCCCAACGGCGACCTGACGCCCCTGTTCGACGCCACTGTGGAAGCCACGGAAGAAGCCATCGTGAACGCGCTCGTGGCGGCCCAGACCATGACCGGTGTGAACGGCAACACCGCCCACGCGCTGCCGATCGATCAGATGCAGGCGCTCCTGCGGAAGTATGGCCGGCTCGCGCCCTGACCACTGGGCACAGGGACGCAGCCTGTCACGAAATCAATCCGGCCCCGAGACAGGGCGGCAGTCATAGAATCGGTCAGGTCAGTGCCAGGTATCCGTGCACGAGTTGCACGACCATCGAACCCTCTCCCACCGCCGACGCCACCCGGTTCATCGCGCCGGCACGGATGTCGCCCGCCGCGAACACGCCGGGCACGCTGGTCTCGAGCGGCAGTGGCTGTCGCGGCTCCTTCCAGATGCGCGCATACGCCGCATCGACCAGCACGTCCCGCCCGGTCAGCACGAATCCCTTGGCGTCCCGCAGTACCGAGCCAGGCAGCCAGTCGCTGCGGGGCTTGGTGCCAATGAACACGAAGACGGCGTCGACCTCGTCCACTCGAATCGTCCCGTCGTCCAGCGACGTCAGCGCCACGCGCTCGACGTGCCCCGAGCCCTCGATCCGTTCAACCTCGGTGCGCCCCTCCAGCCGGATGTTCGGCGTCTTCTCGATCTGCTCGACGAGATACTGCGACATGGTGTCGCGCAGGGAGTCGCGGCGCACCACGATCCGCACCTCCTTCGCGTAGCGCGACAGGTGCATGGCGCTCTGCCCCGCCGAGTTCCCCCCGCCCACGACCATCACGCGCCGTCCGGCGAACACCGGCGCCTCGGTCGTGGCCGC
>JANMDX010000054.1:0-4285 GCA_031376505.1 Acidobacteriota bacterium | reverse complement strand
GATGCCCAGGTGCGGCTGATGCGCGACGGCGTTCAGGTGTGGGAAGGCAAGATGGCGTCCCTGCGCCGCTTCAAGGACGACGTGGGTGAGGTCAAGTCCGGCTTCGAGTGCGGCATCGGTCTCCAGGGCTACAACGACCTGAAGGTCGGCGACGTGATCGAGGTGTTCCAGATGGAACGCATGGCGACGCCGGTCTAGCCGGCTCGCCCGGCGCCACCCTCGGCACGCGGCGTGGACGAAGGCGGGAACATGTTTCCCGCCCCAATCCGCAGCCCCCTCCCTCTAGAATAGGGTCATGCCCCTCAGCCACCGCATCGAGCGAATCTCGGAACAGCTGCGCGAGGAAGTGAGCCAGATCCTCGCAACCGACGTCGTGGATCCTGGCGTGGGACTGGTCACCGTCAGCCGCGTGAAGGTATCGCCCGACCTGTCACTGGCTCGCGTCTACTGGACGCTCATCGGCACTGCCGCCGAGCGCGCGCGCACGACCAAAGCGCTGCAGCGGGCGGCGCCGTTCGTACGCCATATCCTGGCGACCCGGCTCACCCTGCGACGGGTTCCCGAAGTAGCGTTCCACTTCGATCAGGGTCTGGCTGCGCACCAGCGCGTCGAGGAGATCCTGCACGAGATCCACGAAGCAGAGGCGGCACGGAGTGAATCGCCGGCCCCGCCGCCGGCCGAGGCCGCACCGGTCAACGCGCCCGCCGATGCGTCGGCGCCCCCTCCCTCGCCGTCCGATGACGCTGAACCCGCTAGCTGACGCTGCTGAACTCGCCGCCATCGTGGCGCGGCTGCAGGCGGCGTCGCGCGTCGTGGTGTCATCGCACGAACGGCCTGACGGCGACGCGATCGGCTCCGGCATGGCGCTGGTGCTCGCGTTGCACGCCCTCGGCAAGGACGCGCGGTTGGTGATGTGCGACCCGCCGCCGCCGGCCCTGCAGCCCTTCCCCGCCGTGGGCGATGTGTGGGTCGCGCGCGAAGTCGGCGATGTGTTTGACGTCGCGGTCATTATGGAATGCAGCGAGCTTTCACGCACCGGCGTGCTGGGGCTCGATCGCTCGCCCATTCTGAACATCGACCACCACCCGGGCAATGCCCGCTACGGCGTCGTGAACTGGGTGGACGAATCGGCCGCCGCCTGCGGCGAGCTCGTCTACGACCTCGTCAACGCCCTTGGCGTGCCGCTGACGGCCGACATCGCCACGCATCTGTACCTCGCGATCCTGACCGACACCGGGTCGTTCCATTTTTCACACATGACGCCGCGCACCTTCGAGATCGCCGGGCGCGCGGTCGCCGCCGGAGCCGATCCCACGTGGATTGCACGCACGCACTACGACAGCAATCGGATGGCGCGGGTGCGCATCTTTGGACGGGTTCTGTCGGACATGGTCGTCGACGCCGGCGGCCGCATCGCGTTGCTGGCCGTCACGCCGCAGATCGTCGCCGAGGCCGGCGGCACCTACGATGACACCGAGGGACTGATCAACTTCCCGCTCTCGGTGAAGGACCTCTGCGCGGTCGCCTTCTTGAAGCAGGCCGAGTCGCCCGACGACTGGCGGGTGAGCCTGCGGTCGAAGGGCGCGGTGGACATCGGCGCCGTCGCGCGCCAGCGCGGCGGCGGCGGACACCGTAACGCCGCGGCGTGTGCGGTCCGCGGGCCGCTCGACGCGGTACGGGCCGACATCCTGCGGGCGCTCGAACGTGCCGTCGCCGGCGCGGACCTCGCGTGATCGCGCCGGTCGACGGCGTCCTCATTGTCGACAAGCCTCGCGGGCCCACCTCACACGACGTGGTCAGCGTCGCGCGACGTGCCCTCGGCACATCGAAGATCGGCCACACCGGCACCCTCGACCCGATGGCCACGGGCGTACTTGCGCTGGTGGTGGGTCGAGCCACGCGCCTGGCCCGCTACATGACAGGCGACGTGAAGACCTATGAGGCCCAGGTCACCTTCGGTCACGCGACCGACACCTACGACGCCCAGGGGACCGCGACGCTCACCACCGGGCGCTGCCCCGATCGCGAGGCATTGATGGCTGCGCTGGAGGGCTTTGGCGGGCCCATCCAGCAGACGCCTCCGGCCTATTCAGCCAAGAAGATTGGCGGTGAGGCGGCATATCGGCTCGCGCGCCGCGACACGCCGGTACTGCCAGCGCCGGTGGCCGTGGTCGTCCACGCGCTGGCGCTCGACAACTATGCCGACGGCGTGGCCACGCTCGTGGTGCGCGTGTCGTCGGGCTTCTATGTGCGATCGCTGGCCCACGACCTCGGGACCCAGCTTGGCACCGGCGCCCATCTGTCGGCGCTGCGGCGTACCCAGGCCGGCGCGTTTGGGTTGCCGGAAGCCACTTCGTGGGACGCTCTCAAGCACGGCGGAGACGGTGCCCGCGTGGGACTCCTGGGCATCGACCGGCTCTTGCCGGACCTGTCGGCCGTGGTGCTCTCCGCGGAGGACGCGGCGCGAGTCAGACATGGCCAGACCGTGCAGGTGGCGCTGCCGGCGGGAGGCGCCGCCGGACCAATGCGGCTGCTCGACCAAGACGCCAGGCTCATCGGGATGGCCGAGGCGGTGGCGCCGGCGGGAGGCGCCGCGACAGTTCTCCGGCCGGTCGTGATCCTGAGCTAGAATGAACAGTCAACCTGCGGACGAACCCGCAGACATACGGCGGCGTGGAGCGGCGGCAAGCCGCGCTCTGGGCCGTACGTGGAGGCAGACGTGGCACTGACGAAAGACAAGAAGACCGAAGTCATCGGGTCCTACCGCACGCACGGCACCGACACCGGGTCGCCTGAAGTGCAAGTCGCAATCCTGACCGAGCGCATCACCTACCTGACCGAGCACTTCAAGAGCCACGCAAAGGACCACCACTCGCGTCGCGGCCTCCTGAAGCTGGTCGGCCAGCGCCGGCGGCTGCTCGACTACCTGAAGAGCAAGGACACCGCCCGGTACGCGGAGCTCATCAAACGGCTCGGCATTCGCAAATAGCCTTGTCCCGGCGCGGCCGCACCGGCATGCCCGGTCCGCGGGCCGCGCCAGGCCGACCACAGCCACGCTGCAATACCGGCGGAGGCGGGGGTACTTCGCACCATGCGAAGGCTCCACGCCGCCGCGTCGACAAGTCCGGGGAACGTGACCCCGGCATCGAGGTTTCAGAATGATCAAGCGCGAGATTCAGATCGGCCAGCAGTCCCTCTCCATCGAGACCGGGCGACTGGCCAAGCAGGCCGACGGCTCAGTGATTGTCCGACTGGGCGACACCATGGTGCTCGTGGCCGCATGCCATTCTTCCAGCCCCCGTGAAGGCATCGACTTCCTGCCGCTCACGGTCGATTATCGCGAAAACACCTACGCGTCGGGCCGCATCCCGGGAGGCTTCTTCAAGCGCGAGGGCAAGGCCACCGAGAAAGAGACGTTGACCTGCCGCGTCATCGACCGCCCGATTCGTCCGCTCTTCCCAACCGGCTGGAGCTACGAAACGCAGATCATCGCGTCGGTCATCTCGGCCGACACCGACAACGACGGCGACGTGCTCGCCCTGACCGGCGCGTCCGCGGCGCTGGCCCTGTCGGAGATGCCGCTCGAGAAGACGATTGCGGGCGTGCGCGTTGGCCTGATTGATGGCGAGTACATCGTCAACCCCACGTACCCACAGCGCAAGCTGAGCCGCCTCGACCTCGTGGTAGCCGGCAGCGTCGACGGCATCGTCATGGTCGAAGCCGGCGCGCAGGAAGTCTCGGAAGAGGAGGCCATCCACGCGCTCGAAACCGCGCACGCGGCCATCAAGCAGATCTGCCAGCTGATCGACGGACTGGCCAAGGACGCGGGACGCAAGAAGCTCCCGAAGCCCGAGGTCAAGACCGACGCGGCCTTCCAAAAGGCCATCGAAGCCGTGGCCCTGAAGCCGCTCACCGATGCCATGCGCATCAAGGGCAAGCTCGAGAACTACGCCACCGTTGCCAAGGTCGTAAAGGAGGTCATCGCCGGCCTGCCGGAAGATCAGGCGGCCCGCAAGGGTGAGGCAAAGGGCATCCTGCACGACCTGCAGGAGAAGGTGTTGCGCGACGAAATTCTCGAGCGCGGCGTCCGTCTCGACGGCCGCACGTTCGACCAGATTCGCCCCATCACCATCGAGAACACGGTGCTGCCGCGCGTGCACGGCTCATCGGTGTTCACGCGCGGCGAGACCCAGGCGCTCGTCACGGTCACGCTGGGCACGGCCGACGACCAGCAGAAGGTCGAGATGGTCGACGGCGAGACGTGGAAGCGCTTCATGCTGCACTA